>JAHJZF010000049.1 GCA_018826645.1 Patescibacteria group bacterium
GAAAAAAGAAAATCCATTGGAGTATGAAGCGGAGATTTTGGCATCCAACCTCCAATTGTGTTGTTCCGTATTTGGGGTTCTACAAAAGACCAAGAAACCATTTTTATTTGTTAGTTCACAGGCGGCCCCGTCCTCAGAGATGACGGTGCTTGGCGTGACCAAGCGGGTCGGTGAAATGTGGACACAGATTTTAGGAGGACATGTTGCTCGACTATGGAATGTTTATGGCTGGGAGCCGATTGGTGAGAAGAGCCATCTTATACCCGACTTAGTTTGGAAAGGCCTGACAACGGGCAAGATTGAACTTATGAGCAACGGCGAAGAGGAGCGTCAATTTTTGTACGTAAAAGATTGTGTTGATGCTCTTGTCCATCAGTTTAATACAGGTCAAAAACATGCAGACGTTACGAGCGGAAAATGGGTTCCTGTTAAAGAAATTGCTAATTTGATAGGGAAAAAACTTGAGGCGGAAGTCGTGCTTGGTTCAAAGCCCGGCAGGCCACCTATGTATCGCCCCGAGACGCCACTGAAATCGTGGGAGCCGACGTTCACCCTAGAGCAGGGTATAGACGAGATAATTAACGAAGCAAAAATATGGCGCCAGAAAAACCCTTAATCTCCATTATCTGCGCTGTTCGCAATGACGCAAAATTTATTCGCGAGACGTTGGAATCAGTAATTAATCAGACCTATCCGCATTGGGAGCTTATTGTTATGGATGGAGCATCTACTGATAAAACTTTGGATATATTGAACGAGTACGCAACAAAATATAAACAAATTACTGTTGTTTCCGAATCCGATAAAGGACAGTGGCACGGACTGGAAAAAGCCCTCGCCCTTGCTAGGGGAGAATATTTATTTCAGCTTTGTGGTCAGGATGGATTTTTAGATAACGATTGGTTTAAACGTTGCATTGAGGTTTTTGAAGAGCATCCAGATGTCTCTTTGGTTTGGGGGATTCCGTTTAATATGAGCGAGGACGGGAAATTGCTTGGTCCACACTATGCATACGCTAGGTTTCTTAAAGATGATCGATACAAAACAAACACCATGCCTATTTCTACAATTGTTTCAAAGGTGGGTTGGCGTGGTCCATCAACAATCCTTCGTATTTTAGGACTAATTCGTAAATTAACACCACGTCGAATCGCGATGGTGTTTCGTAGTTTTCTTAAGCAAGATATCCCACAAAAAGAGAAATGGTTTCATTATTGGTTAAAAACCGGTCGTGCTTTTCCTGAACAGAATATGTGTGTGCGTAAGGACGTGTATGTAAAAAACACTACCAGATTTCCAAAAGAAACAATGACAAACTCTGCACTTCTGGATTTCACATTTAATTTCAACACCAGAGGGTATCTGGCTTACGGACTACCGCTTGCAGGTAATTTCAGTAGAATGCATATAGAGGGGCAGGGTCTGCGAAAATTCGATACTGAATTGACTGAGAGTTATAATAAAAAAGTCGTGGATTTCAGAAACAAATTTAAAAACCAGAAGATAATGAGATTTGTTGACCACAATAATAAAACGGTATTAGAAACAAAAATATGATTATTTCACGAACACCATTTAGAATATCTTTCTTTGGAGGAGGGACTGACTATCCAGTTTGGTATAGGGAAAACGGAGGGGCTGTCCTTTCAACGACAATAGACAAATATTCTTACCTTAACTGTCGTTATCTTCCACCATTTTTTGATAATAAATATAAAGTTGTTTGGTCTAAAATAGAGGCGGTTAAAAATATTGATGAAATTGAGCATCCGGTTGTCCGCGAGGTTTTGAAATTTTTAAATATTTCTGATGGTATGGAGATTCATAATTCTGCAGATTTACCAGCTTGGTCTGGGATGGGCTCCAGTTCTTCTTTTGCAGTCGGCCTTCTAAATGCTCTACATACATTAAAAGGACATTTGCCCAGTAAAGAACAGCTTGCTTCGGAGGCTATTCATATAGAGCGGAACGTTTTGAAAGAAGATGGGGGAATTCAGGATCAAATCGCCGCCGCCTTTGGCGGATTTAATAAGATAGTCTTCGGTGGAGAAAAAGAATTTGAGGTAACGCCCTTGCCTTTGCATAGACAGCGCATAGAAGAGCTACAGAGCCACCTTATGCTATTTTTCACCGGCACTACTAAGATGGGTCTTAAGGTCGCGGCCGAGCAAATAAAAAACACTCCCAAGAAAAGCACAGAACTTCAAAAAATGGCCAGCTTAGTTACTGATGCAGAGAAAATATTGTTTAAAAATGATGGCATTGAAGACTTCGGACATCTTTTAGACGAGACGTGGAAGCTTAAAAGAACATTAACTGGCCTTATCTCAAATTCGAAAATAGATGAGATTTATGATAAGGGCATTAGGGCTGGTGCGCTTGGAGGTAAACTGCTCGGTGCTGGTGGTCGTGGATTTATATTGTTTTTTGTTAAGCCAGAGTTCCAAGATAAAGTTAGAGAAGCCTTAAGCGATTTGGTTCATGTCCCATTCAAATTCGAAAATTCCGGCAGTCAGATTATTCACTACCAACCAAAATAAGGATTTTATATAAACCTAAGTGGTTCAAAAAAAAGAAATAACCGTAGCGGTATCGGGCGGGTTTGACCCAATTCACGTTGGCCATATTCGCCTATTTAAAGAAGCTAAGAAGCTTGGAAGCAGACTAGTCGTAATTTTAAACAACGACAATTGGCTTATAAAGAAGAAGGGGTATGTTTTTATGCCCGAGAAAGAAAGAGCAGAAATTATAAAAGGATTAAAGTCTGTTGACGAGGTTGTTTTAACAGAGCACCCAGAGAATGCGGACTATAGACACATAGGATTTACGTTGAGAAAAGTTAAACCAGATATTTTTGTAAATGGTGGCGATAAGGGGATTACTAATGAATTTGAAGTCGCGGCTTGTGAAGAGATGGGATGTAAGATGGTGGCCGGCGTTGGTGGCGGAAAAGTGCAGTCAAGTTCATGGTTAATTGATAGTTTTTTTAAGAATTATCGGGATAAATTAGATAAATGAATAAAGAGAATGAATTATGCACAATCTATTTGGTTCGACACGGTGAATCCGAAGCCAACGTTAACAAAATTGTTCAAGGGCATACAGATTCACCTCTGACTAAAAAAGGAGAAGAGCAGGCAAGAGAAGTGGCGGAAGGCCTTAAAGATATTAAGTTTGATGCCATTTATTCTTCTGATTTAGATAGGACAAGACGCACTGCGGAGATAATAAAGCTTGATAGAGATATAGAGATTAGAACCTCATCCCTTTTAAGGGAAAAGTTTTTTGGAATATTTGAAGGTAAAAATCATAGCGAATATATAGAAACCCTAAAAGATGAATTTGAAAAATTTGATAAACATTTAAATATTGAAGAAAGGTGGAGGCATAAGGCACATCCCTCTATTGAATCTGATAAAGAGTTGCTTGATAGATTTAGTGATTGTCTAAGAAAAATAGCTATCAAACATCTTGGAGAAAGAGTGTTGGTGGTTGCTCACAGATATACGATAAGAATGTTTCTGTTACATCTTGGTTTTGGGAAACACGAGAACTTAAAAGACGGAGCTCTTAAAACTGGAGGATATGCCGTGCTGGAATTTAATGGTAAAGATTTTGTAGTCGAAGAAGCTGTCGGTGCAGAGGAATAAGGACCTAAATTGTGAAAATATCTGATTATCACCAGCATATAATACCCACCCTTTTTGCCCTTACGGCTTTTAGTCTTGTGTGGCGACAGGGCAAGCTATTCTTAACTGGTACCCTAAAACCATTTGAGGTCTTCTTTTGCATCCTATTTTTATTTGTGTTGTTTGAGCTTGCGACATCTACAAAGAGTCGTTCTTTGTTGCGCGACCTTAAATCGACGGGAATATTTTATGGAGTTCTTCTCGGGTCAATATTATTATTTATGTTTATAGGAAGCGTGTTGTCATTCCCAGAGTGGGTCTCATCTGCACCGAAGGTATATCTTGGTTATGTTAGCATGATCATTGTTTCTTCGGCCTTCTTTGTCTCGACCTACGTTGTTTGTAGGTACAGGAAGAGTCTTCATTGGGGGCTTTTAGCTATGGCGGTATCGCCAGTAATATTTTTTGCCGCATTTATTCCAAGGTGGCAGAACTTTTTTATTAGGTACACACGACTTATCGGGGCACAGGATGATCCAAATATCACCGCGAGCTTTATTGCCACCAGCCTTTTAATTGCCTCTGTTTTTTATCTCTATAAAAAATCGCGTTTGCGATGGCTTGGTGGTCTATGTATTTTCCTCTCAATGCCGCTTTTTCTGTGGGCAGGCTCACGAGGTGCAATGCTTTCCGTTGCCATAGTGCTTATCTCTCTTTCAGCCCTATATTTTTCTCAGGGACCATCGTGGAAGAGAATAGGAGCAGTGTTCACTCTTTTTTGTATTTTCATTCTTTCAATTTCTGTGGCAATCACTGTTTTGCCTGAACCTACAAAGGTTCTTTTATATCAAAAATCCATAAAACCAATTCTACCCAATCAAGGCTTGAGCGAGTTTGTGTTGAAGAACTGGATTTTGGAAGGAGACGACGAGTTTTATGCGGACGCAATTTTGAGAAATGTTTCAGCAGAAACTTTTAGTATTTCTCGCGGCAATCTATGGAGCTTAGCTTTTAAGGAGATAGTAAAATCGCCATTCGGATTTGGTCCGGCATATCACAATTGGCACCCAATCCAGTATGGAAAGGGGGCGCATAATCTTTGGCTTCAGATTCCACTTACAGTCGGGTGGGGAGGATTCCTCGCATGGTTTATATTCATAGGTGCGATTTTTCGAAGCGCAATACAGATATTGAAAAAGGAAGATTTTGCCGGGATGGCTCTTTCGGCAGCATTCTTATTTTTCCTGGTGAGCGGGATATTTATTGATATACTAACTTTACGACAGCTGTGGCTTGTTATGGGTATGATTGTAGGATACGCGTCGTTACAAAAAATAAACGAAGAAAAAAGCAATGTTCTTGATGCTACTCCCAACCCATAATGGTAATAAATCTATAATCCGTTCGATTTTGGAATTAATAAAAAATATTAAAGTAGATGTCTAAAGTATCCATAATTTTGCCCACATATAATGGGCACCGATTTATAAATAGGGCTATCGAAAGTGTTTTTAGTCAGACTTTTGTCGATTGGGAGTTGGTTATTATCGATGATGGGTCTGAGCCTGCAATTAAATTGGTAATAGATAAGAAATATTTATCCGACCCACGAGTAAAAGTTCTAGAAAATAAAGAAAATCTTGGTATACAAAAATCTTTGAATAAAGGACTCCGAGAATCTAATGGAGAATATATAGCTCGTCTTGACGACGACGACTGGTGGAATTGCAACAATAAACTTTTTAAACAAATAGACCTTTTAGATTCTAAAAGCGATGTCGGAATCTGCGGTACGGGAGCTGTATTTGTGAACGAAGAAGGTAAAGAACTTTTTAAATATCAACCCAACGAAACAGATAAAGAGATTAGAAGCCTAATCTTGAAGAAGAATCCTTATATTCATGCTTCAGTGATGTTTAGGAAAAAACTAGTTTTAGATTTGGGGGGTTATGACGAGTCAAAAGAGACTCTTCATTTGGAAGATTATGATTTATGGTTGCGTCTTGGAGTTAAGGCAGAATTTGCGAGCGTTAGACATTCTTGTACGTCATTTTTTCTTGGAAGCGGAGGTATAAGCTCCAAGTTTAAAAAAGAGCAGTTAATTAGAAACACGCAACTTATTAAAAAATATGGGAAACAATATCCCAGATATTTTAAATATTTAGCATATTCTTATGCCAGAAATTTTTTATACAGTTTATACAACCTAATGCCTTCTGGTATTAAAACAAAGCTTTTCGCAATTTATAAGAGAAACTAGATCTTCGCCGAAACTACTGCCCCTTTCCGGTCAAAACAATTTTTAGGGTTTTAAGAACAATCGCTAGATCAAGAACAAGAGAGCGTTTTTTGGCATAGAAAATATCATATTCTAGTTTTATGCGCGCATCTTTAACCGTGTCTCCATATTTGTAATTAATTTGAGCCCACCCCGTAAGGCCGGGTTTAACTAAGTGGCGCATATTATAATAAGGGATTTCCTTAGCCAGTGATTCTACAAACTCTGGGCGTTCTGGTCGGGGCCCCACGAAGCTCATATCGCCTTTCAAAATATTCCAAAACTGTGGAAGTTCATCAAGGCGTATCTTTCTCATAAATCCTCCGGTCTTAGTGATTCTGTTGTCGCCTACTTTAGCCCATGTTGGTCCAGCGATTTCAGCTGAACCATCGGGGTTTAGCGCCTCCATACTTCTAAATTTATAAATATAAAAAACTTTACCACTTTTACCGATTCGCTTTTGTCTAAAGATAACGGACCCCCTTGATTCGAGTTTGATAGCTGTTCCGAGAAGTATGTAGAAGATAAGGAAGAGAATGGTGCCGAAAAAACCAAGTATAGAATCAACAACCCTTTTACCAAATTCATAAACTCCCAAACTGACATTCTCCATGTTTTTAATAAACCAAGCATCGTCGGCAAGTCCCGGAGCCACTTTGTTAAAGATTTGTTCGTAAAAAGCGCTTAGTTCAATTACGGCTACGTTGCTTGATAGAAGAGGAAAGAGGTTCCTAATAGAATGTGATCTTTGGTCCGGCTTTACGACCACTAAACGAATATCCTCTTCGCGTATTTTTTCTGCTACTTCCTTAAAGTTGCTGGGTGGTTTATCAAATATGCCTCGATTGTTGTATTTAAGATGGGAATTATTTTTAAAGAAATTTACCAATTCTTTAACTTCGTTTCCACCTCCTAGAAAGAGTAGCCTTGTCTCAATGCTGTTGTGGAGAATTTTATAAAAGACGAATCTCCAGACAACTACAACTATGCCATATATAAAAGCAAAGATAACTAGATTGCGCCTAGGATATATTAAGCCGGGTGGGAATAAGTAGAAGGCCGAGATGCTTGTAATAAGTGCTATGAATATAGATGCTCCCATAGCTCTTATTGCGTCTAGGTTTTGTCTAAAAAAACGTGTTTCGTAAAGATCGTTCCCATAGATCGACAGTATCCATAAAGGAAAGATGATAGAGAATGGTCGAAAATGAAGGTTCCAATTAACGAGCCAATCGCCCCCATATCTTATAAGAACAAGAATAAACAAAGACGCATAAAGTAACACCCAGTCGCCTAGAAGAAGAAAAAATTTTCTTAAAACGCTTTTATTCATTTGCCTTACTACTACTCTTTTCGAATTGCTTTTGCAAACCTTCTAACGTCACGCTGTCCATAAGCCTATAATCGCCAACGCGCGTTCTTTTAAGTTTAACTAAATATCCTCCCACACCCAGTTCTTTTCCTATATCTTGGGCCAGAGAGCGGATATATGTTCCAGAAGATACGGTCGCTCTAATTTGGAGTTCGGGTGGATGATATTTAACTATTTCTAATTGGTCGATTCTCACCTTCCTTTTTTCAAGCTTGGGAATCAATCCCTTGCGAGCGAGTTTATAAGAGGGCACGCCTTTTATTTTTAATGCCGAATATATAGGTGGAGTTTGAGATATCTCTCCACGAAAGTTTGCTAAGACCTGTTCAATCTTTTCTAAAGATATTGATTTAGCCGTTGGTTCGTTGGCGCTTTTTTGAATTTCTCCTTCAGGGTCGCCGGTGGTACTCGTCTTGCCAAGTTCAATAGTGGCCTCATATTCTTTTTCCGTATCCTTTAGTAGACTCCCTAATTTTTTAGTAGACTCCCTTCCAACACCTATTACCAGCACGCCAGTGGCGAACGGATCAAGCGTCCCGCCGTGCCCAACCTTTCTCTCTCCCGTGATTTTGCGCACTCGATTAACGACGTCGTGCGATGTAATCCCAGCGGATTTATTAATGTTTAATATCATGGCGATTAATAACGGCTAGTGACTCTTTTAATGTCGGATCTTTGAAAAGAACAAGAGATGGCTGTTGATAGGACAGCAACCATATAACTTCTCAAAGGTACTGCAATCAAACATAGAGGGATGCACCAATCCAAATGGAGTTACTTATATCGGGAATAACC
>JAHJZF010000050.1 GCA_018826645.1 Patescibacteria group bacterium
AGTTTTTAGTAGACGTAGCGGCTAGTGCGATTAAAAAAGCAAAGGGATTAAGCGGGAGAAAGGAGTTGTCTGCGAACGAAGGTATGCTTTTTATATTTAGCCCTCCTTCCCAGAGAACTTTCTGGATGAAAAATATGTTAATTCCGATAGATATTATTTGGATTAATGAGGGGGTGGTGGTAGGAATTGAAAATCAGGTTGACCCAGAGATCAAGACATCTCTTTATAAGAAGCAGAGATATTCTTCGCCCGAAAGAGTTGATTATGTTCTAGAGATAGCTGGCGGTAGGGCAGAAGAGTTAAATATCCAAAAAGGAAGCAAGGCTCACATAAGTTTTAAATAGATAGGATATAATAAAAGTATGACAAAAATAGCAATAAACGGTTTCGGCCGAATTGGTCGCCTCTTTTTAAAACAAATTCTCGAAGAGAAGGGTGTAAAAATAGTCGCCATTAATGATTTGGGAGATTTAGAAAACCTAGCCTATTTGCTTCAATACGATAGTGTCTATGGGAAATATGATAAGCAAGTCAAGACAAAGAAGGGAAAGCTTATTGTTGGAAAACATGAGATAGGGGTGTTGCAGATAAAAGATCCGGCCGAGCTTCCATGGAAAAAATTGGGCGTAGATATAGTGGTTGAAGCAACGGGTGTTTTTAACTCATATGAAAAGGTAAAGCCCCACCTAAAGGCTGGCGCCAAGAGAGTAGTGATTACAGCTCCTGCCAAAGATGCAGATGGCTCCAAGAATGCGACGGTTTTGGTTGGAGTGAATGAGAATAAGCTTAAGTCCGTTGTATTAAGTTCGAATGGTTCATGCACCACTAATGCCGTTTCGCCAGTGATATCTATTCTTTCAGAGAAGCTTGGAATTAAGAAAGCTATTCTTTCGACTGTGCACGGATATACCGCTACGCAATCTTTGGTTGATGGGCCAGTAAGAGGAGACGACTTCAGAAGAGGGAGAGCTGCGGCGCAAAATATAATTCCATCATCCACAGGAGCTGCTATCGCAGTCGGACGCGCTATGCCTAAGATGAATGGCAAGTTTGACGGGGTGGCATTCAGGGTACCCGTCGTTGCGGGATCTCTAGCGGACATCACTTTGGTTTCTAAAAAGAAAACAAGCGTAGAGGAAGTTAATGGTATTTTAAAAAAGGCATCTAAAGACTCTCGATGGAAAAACATAATGAAAGTGACGGAAGAGCCTATGGTCTCGACCGATATTATTAGTGAACCATACGGAGCAATAGTAGACCTCTCTTTCACAAGGGTGGTAGATGGAGATTTGGTGAAAGTTCTCTCTTGGTACGATAACGAGTTTGGATATGTAACAACCTTAGTGAAGCACGTGAAGCGGGTGGGCAGTTATCTAAAGTAGTTTTTTAAGATGATTAAAATTTTAGAGCGAGCACTCGTTTGGGTGCTTCTCGGGATGATTTTAGTTTTTCTTACTTGGTTCATTCTTTTTGCGAGGGAGCTTTATTCTATTAAAGCTAGTTTTGATTACTCGGTCGTAGCTATAGAAGAGATGGGGAAAAGATTAGCCATTATCGAAGAAGAACGAGTTAAGACAACCTTAGTTTTTGTCGGAGACATTATGCTCTCAAGGGCTGTGGGGACAAAGATGAGCGCCCTAGATGATTACAAATATCCTTTTATGAAGACGGCAGAATTTCTCAAAAGTGCTGATTTAGCCTTTGGCAACTTAGAGACCCCAATCTCTAGTCAAGGTAAAAATCAAGGAAGTATTTATTCTTTTCGATCTGACCCTCGGGTAATTGAGGGGTTAACATATTCAGGATTTGATGTTTTATCTTTGGCCAATAATCATATTTGGGATTGGGGCGCTACGGCAATGCTCGATACCATCTCTTTGCTTGAAGAGGCCGAGATTCGTCCCGTTGGAGCAGGGGCAGATTATGCTAAAGCAAACCAACCGGCGTTATTCACATTGAATAAGCAAAAGATTGCGATAACGGCATATACCAATCTTTTGCTAGAGAGTTTGCAAGCTACTTCCGATACTTCAGGACTGAGCGATTTTAACCTAGATAAAATTAAGGCTGTTGTTAACGAACTCAAGAAAGAAGAAAATTTAGTTATAGTTTCGCTTCATTGGGGCGAGGAATATGCTGTTTCTTCCAATGAATTACAGAGGGCGATAGCTAGAGAGTTGGTGGATGCAGGCGTAGATATAGTGGTGGGGCATCATCCGCACGTAGTGCAGGAACTCGAGCATTACAAGGATGGGTGGATAGCCTATAGTCTGGGTAATTTTATTTTTGATCAGACTTTTTCAGAAGAGACTATGCGAGGGGCAGCATTGCAGGTGGAGATTGTCGGGGGAGACATTGTGACAGCTAAGCTTTTGCCGGTTGAGATATCGCCCTTTTTCCAAGCCGATATAAATGTCGGTGAGTTGCCCTAGATTTAGTTTGATAAGTTGGTAGATTCTGGAAATTTAACATCACTTTGCCGAGATAGCTTATAATATAAAGAATGATTATATATATCGGAGCGGACCATAGGGGATTTAACTTAAAAGAACAGCTTAAGGCGTTTTTGCAAGAAAGTGGATACACGGTCAGCGACTTAGGTGCAGAAGCTATTTTGAAAGAAGATGATTATATTGATTATGCCAAAGCGGTAGCGGAGAAGGTGTCTATGGATCCAACCAATAGCAAAGGAGTTCTAGTGTGCGGTTCGGGTGTGGGGATGGATATAGCGGCAAACAAGTTTGCAAACGTTAGAAGTGTTTTAGCGATGTCTCCAGACCACGTGATGGCTAGTCGAAACGATGACGACACAAATATAGTTTCTTTAGGCGCTAATTTTATTGATACAGAAACCGCCAAAAGAATTGTAAGCGTGTGGCTCCAAACCCCGTTTTCGGGAGAAGAAGAAGATAGGCGCAGAATAGAACAATTAAAAAACCTTGATCATACCAGCAATTAATTGTCCCGATTTTATTAGTGCGAGCAGAAATATCAGACTGGCTGAAAGGTTTCTATCGCCATCTGTTGGTTGGATACACATAGACATATCAGATGGAAAGTTTAGCGATACCGAAAGTTGGGGAGACGTTGAGGAATTTTTAAATCTTAGAACACGTTTAAATATGGAAGTGCATTTGATGGTTGAAGAACCCGAAAAGATTGCGGGTGAGTGGCTTAAGGCTGGTGCTAAAAGATTCATTGTTTCCGTTCGGGATAAAAAAGCTATAAAAAGATTGGTGAAGGAGGCGAAAAAATATAAAGCCGAAATCGTCCCATCGTTTGATTTAGAGACATCAAATCAAGAAGCTCTTAGTTATCTTGAGGATTTTAATTATGTGCATGTTTTAGCGATTAACCCTGGTCCAAGTGGCCAATCTTTTAATTTCGGGGCGTTAGAAAAGATTGAATTTTTGCGAGGTCAAAACCGAGGTGTTAAAATAGAAGTAGACGGAGGAATTAATCCAGAAACTGGAATGCAGGCATTGGGCGCGGGGGCAGATGTCTTAATCGTCGGGAGCTATATCTTTGAGAATGACGATCCAGCGTTGGCTTATCGAGAACTAGAATCACTTATCTAATGTATTTAGACGAAAAAGAACAAAAATTTTTACAGGAGACTGCTAATAAAATTAGGAGGAAGATTATTGATATTCTTGAAGATGCTGGAAGTGGTCATTCTGCTGGTTCTCTTGGAATGGCAGACGTCTTTACCGCGCTCTATTTCCATATTCTTAAACACGATCCTAAGAACCCAAGCTGGGAAGAGAGAGATCGATTGGTGCTTTCGAATGGTCATATAGCGCCTGTTCAATATGTTACGATGGCCTACGCTGGATATTTACCAGTAAAGGAACTGAAGACATTAAGAAAGCTTCATTCTCGTCTACAGGGGCATCCTCATCGAGAGGCGTTGCCTGGCATAGAGACTACTTCTGGTCCTCTTGGCGCCGGTCTTTCGCAGGCGGCCGGCATGGCACTGGCTGCGAGATTAGATGGTAGAAAGCATAGAATCTATTGTTTAATGTCTGATGGAGAACAGCAAGAGGGGTTAATTTGGGAGGCATCCATGTTTATTGGCAATAATAAGCTCTCGAACATTACGGCCATTATGGATAGAAATAACATCCAAATAGATGGTTCTACGGAAAACGTGATGCCCCTCGAGCCCCTTAAAGAAAAGTATGAGGCTTTTGGATGGCATGTTTTAGATATAGACGGTCACGATATAGAGCAGATAGTAGACGCGACCAACGAAGCGAAAGCAATTACATATCAGCCGACCCTCATAGTCGCCCATACAATCCCGGGGAAGGGCGTGAGTTTTATGGAAGGGGATTTTGGGTGGCACGGTAAAGCGCCAACAAGATCGCAAGAACAAAAAGCGTTGGCAGAACTTCGGACTATGAAGGGTAAGATTAAATCAGAACACGAATAATATGTTTAATAGAGGGCAAAAATTAAATAAAAAACTTTTTAATAAAAATATTGAAAAAGCATCTCTTCGAGATGGTTATGGAGAAGGATTGGTTCTCGCCGGTGAAAAACATGATAGCGTAGTAGCGCTTTGTGCGGATTTAACAGAATCTACACGCACTAACGCTTTTGCGGAAAAATTTCCTGAAAGATATTTTGAGATAGGGGTTGCTGAACAAAATATGGCAGGCATAGCCGCTGGTTTAGGCGTGTCAGGTAAAATTCCATTTATGGCGTCTTACGCTACTTTCTCGCCGGGCAGGAATTGGGAGCAGATTAGAACAAATATTTCATATAACAATTCCAACGTTAAGATTGCTGGACATCACGCTGGCGTAAGTGTCGGTCCGGACGGAGCTACTCATCAGGCCATCGAAGACATCGCCACCATGAGAGTGATGGCTAATATGAGAGTTATCGTTCCCTGCGATATTAATGAAGCGCGCAAAGCAACCGTTGTCGCTTCGGAGGTGTGGGGGCCGACGTATTTGAGGTTCACCAAAGAAGAGACACCGGTTATTACATCTTCAGAGACACCTTTTCAGCCCGGAAAGGCAGAAATTTTCTGGGAATCTAAAAGTCCGCGATGTGCAATTATTGCTTGTGGACCCTTGGTTTATAATACAATGCTTGCTGCCAAAGAGCTTGAGGGCGAGGGGATAGATACAATTGTGGTCAATAACCACACTATAAAGCCGATGGACAATGCCCTGATTCTTAGCGTAGCTAAACGTTGCGGAGCCGTAGTAACAGTTGAAGAACATCAAGTTGAAGGAGGTATGGGGAGTGCGGTAGCAGAAGTTTTATCTAGCAATTTGCCGACACCCCAAGAGTTTATTGGAGTGTCGGGTGTTTTTGGAGAGTCTGGAACACCTGATGAATTAATTGATAAATATGGCATGGCGGTTAAAGATATTAAGTCAGCGGTCAAAAAAGTTATTAAAAGAAAAAATGGGCACTAAAAAACAATACGACTTCATTGCTATAGGAGACCAGACGACAGACGCTTTTATTAAGCTGAAAGATGCCGAGGTCCGCCATATTAATCATGACGAGCAATTAATTTGCATGCGTTTCGCAGATAAAATTCCTTACGAAGAAGTGAACGTAATACCAGCAGTCGGAAATGCTGCCAACGCTGCAGTGAGCGCTTCGAGGTTGGGTCTCAAAAGTGCTTTTGTTTCGAATATAGGGGACGATAGAAATGGCGAAGATGCTCTAGCTGTTTTTAAAGAAGAGGGGGTGGGGACAGAATTTGTAAAAGTTCATAAGAATAAAAAAACGAACTATCACTACGTGCTTTCGTTCAAGGGAGAGAGAACGATTCTTATTAAACACGAAGAGTATAAATATGCTCTGCCTTCAATAGGCAGTCCTAAGTGGATTTATTTTTCATCTGTTGGTGACAAAACGCTTCCTTTCCATAAACAGATAGAGAGGTATTTGGATAAACACAAGGGAGTAAAGATGGCTTTTCAGCCAGGAACTTTTCAAATGAACTTTGGAAAAGAGAAACTTAAAGGCATCTACCAAAGGACAGAATTATTCTTTTGCAATCGTGAAGAGGCGCAAAGAATTTTGGGTAAGTCAGAAAAAGATATTAAGAAGCTTCTGGATAGCATCCACCGATTAGGCCCTCAAATAGTTGTGATTACAGACGGGAAAGACGGTGCTTTTGTAAAAGAGGGTAAAAATTATTGGTTTATGCCGATATATCCTGATAAAAAACCTCCGCTTGAGAGAACCGGAGCGGGAGATGCTTTTTCGAGCACTTTTGCTGTTGCGCTGGCACACGGTAGGGGAGTAGAAGAAGCTCTTATGTGGGCACCTGTTAATTCGATGTCCGTGGTTCAAATGGTGGGTGCGCGCGCAGGACTAGTCTCGATGCGTGAGTTAGAGAAATATTTGTTGAGAGCCCCCAAGACTTATAGACCCAAGAAGATTTAGCTATATGAGAATAAAAACTTTGCGATCAGCAATTGAATGGGCAAAAGACAAGGGCGTAGCGCTTGGGCATTTTAATATTTCAGACATATCCGCTTTTCACGCCATAACAAAGGCGGCCAAAGAGCTTGGCGTGCCAATTATTATCGGAACTTCTGAGGGTGAAGCGGATTATATTGACTTAGACGTGGCGATGGCGATGGTGATAGATGCGCGCAAAGAGCTCGACCACCCTATATTTTTAAATGCCGACCATTTTAGAAGTTTAGAAAAAGTAAGAGAAGCCGTAATAGCTGGATACGATTCAGTTATTTTTGATGCTGCGGGTCAATCTATTGATGAGAATATTGAGAAAACAAAGGAGGTCGTAGATTTAGTGAAGACTATAGATAAAGAAATTTTCGTTGAAGGAGAGCTTGGCTATATTGGCGAGTCTTCTAAAATTTTTGAAGAGATTCCAGAAGGCGTTGAAATAGTTCGAGATGCTTTGCCGATCCCAGAAGATGTGGCGCGTTTTGTTAAAGAGACGGGCGTTGATTTGATAGCTCCGGCGGTTGGGAATCTGCACGGTATGTTTAAGGATGCTCCGAACCCAAAGCTAGATATCGATTTGATTAAATCAATTGGTGTATCGGCGGGTGTACCGATGGTGCTTCATGGAGGGTCTGGCATCAGTGACGAAGATTTTAAATCCGCTATTGAGGCTGGAATGCGTATAATTCACGTCAATACAGAAATTAGAGTTGCTTGGCGCGAGGGCATTGAAGATGCATTAGAAGACAAGAGTAAAATCGCTCCCTATAAGGTTTTCCCAGAGTCTGAAGATAAGATTTATAAGATAGTCTTAGATAGATTGAAATTGTTTAACGGGATGTTATAATCCCCCTTACTTATGGATTTAGAATTAGAGGCACAAAAAAGAGAAGTGTTGGGTAAGAAAGTTGAGACCCTTCGTGAAAGCGGGTTTATTCCAGCAGAATTATATGGAAGTGGCGCAGAGAACGTTCATCTTTCTATTAAAGAAAGCGATTTTACTCGAGTTTATAAAGAAGCAGGAGAGAACACCATGGTCAATCTTACGTTTGGTGATCAGGCGAGGCCTATTTTTATACATGAAGTCCAAATAGATCCAATAACGGAGAATATATTGGCCGTCGACTTCTATCAGGTAAATCTTAAAGAGAAGACTACTGCTAATGTGCCCTTGGAGTTTGTGGGTGAATCGCATGCCGTTGAAGAGTTGGGCGGTATCTTAAACAAGGTGCTTGACGAGGTGGAGGTGGAGGCTCTACCAGCCGACATCCCCCACGTCATAGAAGTAGATATCTCTGCGTTAGACGACTTTAGTAAATCCATTACTGTTGCAGACCTTGTTAGAGAGGCTCAATTTGAAATTATGAATGATCCTGAGGTTGTTGTAGCGAGCGTGACTGAGCCGAGAGAGGAGGAGGAAGAGCCGATAGAAGAATTATCTCCAGAGGATGTAGAGGTTGAAGGCGAGAAGCGTGATAAGGGGGATGAAGGGGAGGAAGAAGGCGGTGCTAACCAAGAAGACTCTTAATACGTTGTATAATAAAAGTAATGAGACCCAGACCCCGCCTTTTAGTAGACATAAAGAGGGGGTGGAGGGTTGATGTTTTTACCCCGCGGTCGGGGCGCGTCAACTTAAGCCCTATATCTAAAACCAGAGAGAGAAGACCTCTGTTAAAACCAGTTTTGGGAGTGTTGGCCACTATTGGCTTTGTTCTTATGGCTAATGGTTCAGCCTTTGCTCCGATAGGGGGAGGAGTGAGAGCTTTGACCATAGAGCAGGAGCGTGAACAACTTGAAGGCCAGCTTCAAAAATTAGAACAAGAGGCAAAACAATACGAGCAGACTATTACTGAGTATCGAAAAAAAGGGAATACCCTACAGTCTGAGATAGATCGTCTTAATGCTCGGATTGCTAATATTAATGGCCAAATTGGCACGATTACATCCTCTCTTAATAAATTAACTGGCCAAATTAAAACGACCAGTTCAAGAATAGAAGAGGTCCAAGGGAAAATAGGACGCAGCAAAGATAGTCTTTCAGAAGTCGTTCAGAGGATGAGTCGAGATGAAGAGAAGGGTGTTTTGGAGATTCTCCTTACCAATCAAAACCTCTCAGATTTCTTTACAAGCGTGAATGACCTTCTGGTGATTCAAGACAGTCTAAAGGAATCTATTATGAACTTAGATCAATTTAGAGAAGAACTTATTACGCAAAAAGAGATTCTTGCGCTTGAGAGATCTGACATAGAAGCATTGCGTCTTTATCAGGTAAGGCAGAAGCAAGAGGTGGACTCTGTAAAATCTGATAAAAACAACTTGCTGGCTGTTACCAAAGGAGAAGAAGCCGTGTACCAACAATTATTAAACATAACAGAGCAAACAGCCGCAGAAATTAGGGCTAGAATCTTCCGTCTTTTGGGTGGTGGACAAATGACGTTCGAAGAAGCTTATAAATTTGCGAGCTACGTCGAAAAAAGAACGGGCGTGAGAGCGGCTTTGATATTGGCCGTATTAGATAGAGAATCTGCTTTAGGTAGAAATGTGGGGCAGTGTAATTATAAAACGGCCATGGCGCCTGGTCCGCCTGAGTCTAGCCGAGACGACATTACGCCTTTCTTACAAATTACTAAGGCTCTTAATTTGGACCCAGACAAGACATTAGTCTCGTGTCCGATAGTGGCCGATGGTTATTATGGCGGAGCGATGGGTCCGTCTCAGTTTATCCCTAGCACTTGGGTAGGATATCAAGCACGTATCGAAGCGGTAACTGGCAACAGGCCAGCCAGCCCGTGGAATAATTTAGATGCCTTCGTTGCTACGGGCCTTTATTTGAAAGATTCTGGAGCAGCTTCAAACGAGCTTGCCGCCGCCGCTCGTTACTACTGTGGAGGAAATTGGCAGAGGTATGTCTGTACGAACGTCTATGGAAAAGCCGTGATAGAAAGAGCCACTGATTTTGAGAGAGACATCAAGATTCTCGGGGGCTAAGAAGACTTTTTCTCTTGTTCAGCCTTTTTGAAAGCTTTAACGATGGGCGACATGTCGCCTCCTAAAATTTTTTCTAAATTGTGCCACTTTTTGCCGATGCGATGGTCTGTGATTCTATCTTGAGGGAAATTGTAGGTTCTAATCTTCTCTGATCTGTCGCCGGAGCCGATTTGGCTACGCCTAAGTTCTCCCATCTCTGCGCCCTGCTCCTCGATTTGATTCTCGTAGAGTTTAGAGCGGAGAATTTCAAGAGCTACCTCGCGGTTACTTTGCTGACTTCTGCCTGCCTGAGAGCTGACTACTATGCCGGTTGGTTTATGAACCATTCGGACGGCTGTCTCAACCTTATTGACGTTTTGTCCTCCAGGACCGCTTGAGCGGAAAAATGAGATTTCAACATCGCCCAAGTTAAGCTCAACTTCTTGGGGCTCTACGACGGGCATAATAGCCACAGAGGCGGTAGAGGTGTGGACTCTGCCGGACTTTTCGGTTTTTGGGATGCGTTGGACGCGGTGGACGCCTGATTCGTGTTTTAGCATGTTGTAGACGCCTTCGCCTTTAATTTGGGCGATAAAGTTTTTATAGCCGTCGAGAGTGGTCTGACTACTGTCTAAGACGGAGAATTTCCAGCCTTGGGTTTCGGAGAAACGTTGGTACATACGCACCAAATCGCCTGCAAAAATAGCGGCTTCATCACCACCTGCCCCAGCTCTTATTTCTAGTATTACTTTATCGCTCATAGGTCCACCTGCCCCGTAGTGCTTACAGAGTAAGCATTTTTCGGGGTTTACTTAGATACCTTTTTAAGGGCCTTCTTTCCGCCGGAGGCGGATCCGCCTTTGGCGGAAGGTTTTCTGACGGGTTTGGCTTCTTCAACTTCAGCTGTTTTAGGCTTCTTTTTAGGGGAAGGCTTGCTCTTGGCAGAAGCTTTTGTGAGCTCTGCTTTAGCTCTGCGCGCCTTGAATTTCTCAACCCTACCAGCGGTATCGATAAGCTTCTCTTGACCTGTAAAGAAAGGGTGACAGGCGCTACATATCTCTACTTTCATTTCTTCATGAGTTGAGCCAATTTCATGTACTTTTCCGCATGAACAAACGATTTTCGCAGTTGTATAGTATTGTGGGTGTATATTCTTTTTCATCCCGTTAGAGACAGGGAGCGCTTTAACCTATTTCTAAGATAGCGTTTTCCCATGCCTGATTTTAGATATTTTTCTCTTGACCTTGAATCTTGTTCGTTTGTACAAGCCTCGTAATAGATTAGCTCAAAGGGTCCTCGATCCTTTGTGGAAGCCACCTTTCCAGACACATGTTCTTTAAAGCGCTTCCGTAAATCTACCGTAGAGCCAGTATACCAGTTCCCGTCCTTTTTGCTAAGAAGTACATATGTGTAATACATAGTGGTCTCTAACGGGATAAATCAACGGCTGAATTATCATGGATTACCCGCATATAGTCAACCCATACACTTAATGATGACGAGCGTTTTTAGGCGCCTAGAACCTAGTTGTCATTTTTGTGACGATAGGTCGTCATAAAGTGTGTAGGTCAAGGAAAAGCGTTGACATGACGTTAGGGGGGATTAGAATAAGGTGGGTTATATATAGCTTGACTTTATCGTCAAGTTATGGTATAAAACTGTCATATGGTAAATCAACGCAAATAGTGAGTAAAATCGCGTTTTTTTGCTTTGTACCTTTTCAACCTATTCATATAGGAAAATAGCAGGAAATATCTACAGCTAGCATGTGCTAAGTGTCCGTCAGAAGTGGTGGGTACTTAGCACATGCTAGCAACCCCATCCTCATCGGAGAGGAGGTGACCCATGCAGCGGTGCACCGGTAAGAAGAAGAACGGGAGCGATTGTATGTCGCCGTTCATCGTGCCGGGCTCCAGCCCGTTGCGATGTGGGTGGCACCTCGAAGGTGCACCTCCCCCGAAGAGAAAGAAGGGAAAGATGGCCAAGGACAAGTCGGCGCGTCGCCGTATCGGCGCAGTAGAGACAGCGGTTACGAGCATTCAAGCTTCTGTGGCGAGCATTCCGCATGCCATGGCTACCGCGGTCCAGACTGCGTTCGATCGCGAGCGCACTGAGCGTGAGGCTGACGTTCGTCGTCTCAACGATCGGGTCAATGATGAGGGGCGTCGACGTCGTAACCTCGGAGGGTTCGTCGGTGGTGGACTTGGTTTGCTGGCGATCGTGGTCGCAATCGTTCTCTCCCTTATGGGAGGAAGGGTTGGGCGCAACGCCGACAACATCGGTGACAACGCCACGGCAATCACTGCCGTCAATGACCGAATCGACGGTGTCGTGACTTCCATCGCTGACTTGCGAGCTGATTTCGAGCGGTTCACGCTCGACTTCGGTCCGCGCGTTGGCGCTCTGGAGACAGATATCGCGGGCACCGACCAGGAGATCGCCGATCTCCGCGAATGGTTGAGCGATGAGCTCGGCTATATCCGCGGAGACATCCAGCGTTTCTACGATACGCTGGATGCGCGACTCCTAGTGGTCGAAGGTCGTGCCGAACCTATGACGACGGACGAGTTCCGTCTGATGGTTCTTGGCGTTCTCGCAGAGTGTGGCATTCCATGTCGCGTCTGCGAGATTCCTCCGTCGACGGTGCCTTACGCACCGCCGACAACCCGAGGAGGTGGTGGCTCGACGACGTCTACAACACAGGCGTCAACGACTACCACGGTGGCGCCGTCTACGACGACGACCACCGTGGCACCGACGAGCACGACGACTACGACCAGCACTACGGTCCCGTCCACGACTAGCACGACGAGCACTACGACCACCGAACCGACCACGACTACGACCCTGAATGTCGGTCCTGAGATCATCTCGATTTCGGCGACACTCGGGGAGACGAATTGTGAAGGTTTCGCAGAGGTCGTCTTCGGAGCGAGCGTCTCCGATCCAGACGGCGTGAGGTCGGTTGTGTTCTCTCTGGCAAACGGCTCGTACTACTTGGGTTGGCACACTGTCACCGTGACGGCGACGGACAACCTTGGGGCATCGACGAGTCGCCCCTATAGGTTCAACGTCCCGGAGGTAGAGAATCCGGCGGCGTGCGGTAGTCAGCCCACCATTCCGACGGAGACGACGACCAGCACCACCGAGGGCGGTGGCAATCAGCCGACGATTCCGACGACGATTCCGTAGTAATGGTCTCACGTAGGTAGCTCCTGCTATATCTCTCGACCTGTTCTAAGGTTCGGGAAAAACCCATCTCTCTCTTACACTTCGTGTGCGAGAGAGATGGGGCCTACGATTAAACTCTTGAAAATAAAGCGTCAAGGGTTTAAATGTGGGTATTCGAACTCACAAAAGGTTAAAAATAAATACAAAAAACAAATGACTAATTTGTTAAAAGGTCAAAGAAAAGGATTGGTAGCCATTGTAACTGGTTTATTTGTGGCAGCTAACTTAGCGTTACCGTTGGTTAGTACCGTTTTTGCCGCTGCTGTCTTTAACCAGGGCTCTCAACCCTACGATTTTCTAAGAATAGGAAGCTCTAGCAACCAAGGAGGAACCTATAACTGGCAAAATCGAAACATAAACGCTGAACTTGGTGATACAGTTGCCGCTGTCTTGTTTTTCAACAATACCGGTGACGATAGAGCCAATCGTTCTAAAGTGAGGATATATCCGACTATTTCACCTGATGGTCGCAAAGTTAACATCAGGGGTTATGTTTGGGCGAATAATGCTCCTCAGAAAGCCGAAACAGTGGTTGTTAATCTGACTGGTGATGGGAAGATTACAAACGTAGATCATCTTGCTACCGTTCAGACTACTCACTGGAATCCAGTACACGAAGTTCCTCTCTCGGGCAACCCAGAGGACGTACTTGATAGTAGCGGTCTTTCAGTCGGGAATATTAATCCTGGTGAGAGAAATGCTGGTTTCATCGTAGTTAGTTTTAGAATTAACGGCGATGACGACCCGGAAACAGGCGATAAACCAGAAGTAACAACCGTTTCTGCTAATAATGTAGATACAGATAGCGCTGTCTTGCGTTGTGACGTTGATGCTAATGGTGCCGATACAGATGTTTGGTTCAAATGGAGTGACAACAGAAGCGATTTAGAAAATAAAACCGCCAATGTTTCTGTCGCTGCAAATAAAACCAACGAAAGAGTAACTAAGACCATCACTGGTCTTGATGAAGATACAAAGTATTACTTCCGTTGTGCTGGTAAAAACAGTGAAGGAGGTAATTTGGGTAGTATCTTAGAGTTCACCACAAACGATGGTGGAAATTCAGGCGACGCACCAGAAGCAACAACCGTCTCCGCTACTAATGTAGACGAAGATAGTGCAACTTTGCGTTGTGATGTTGATGCCAACGGCGACGACACTGATGTTTGGTTTGAATGGGGCGACAGTAGCAGTAACCTCGATGAGGATACTTCTACGGTAAATGTCGACGGTAGTGAGACTAACGAGAGAATAGATAAAACTATCTCTGGTCTTGATGAAGACACCAAGTATTACTTTCGCTGTGTTGCCAGAAATGGCGAAGGCACAGATAGGGGTAGTATCTTGAACTTCACCACAGACGATAATGGCGGTGGATCAGGCGACAAGCCAAGTGCTACCACGTTATCTGCTACAAACATTGACGAAGATAGTGCCACCTTGCGTTGTGAGGTTGACACTAATGGCGATGACGCCGACGTCTGGTTTGAATGGGGCGAAGACAACGATCTTGATGAAAAGACTTCGAAGATTAGTGTTCAAGATGGAGAGACTAATAAAACGGTCACAAAAACCATTACTGGTCTCGACGAGGATACTAAGTATTACTTCCGTTGTTTGATAGAAGATGATGGTGGTGAAGAGGACACAGGTTCCACCAGGAACTTCACTACTGACGACAATGGTAGAAGTTCATCTAATGATGCGCCTGACGTAACTACCTTAGCTCCAACAGGAGTTGGACAGAATGAGGCTACTTTGGAGGGTGATGTAGATACCAATGGAGACGACACTGATGTGTGGTTTGAGTGGGGTACTGGCATTAATAGCCTTAACAGAGAGACCCCTCGTGACGATGTGGGCGATAACGATAATATCGATTTCGACTACAGAGTTACTGGTCTTGCCCAAAACACCACTTACTACTACCGTGCCGTGGCTAGAAACAGCGAGGGTACTGATTACGGTTATGTTAGAAGCTTCAGAACTGGAGCTCCGATAGTAAACGTGATTACCCGAGTTGTTGAAGTCTTTAGGACGGTTGAAGTAGAAGAGGAGCCAGAAGTACAAGCTCTCATAATTACCCTTGACGCTGATAGACGAGGTGCCGAGGATAGTCGCGAGATTGATTACACCGTTTCTTATGACAACCGCACTAGTGAAACTTTCACTAATGCGCAGTTGGTAGTCGATCTCCCTCGTGATCTTAACTTCATTGACGCTAGTCCTAGAGAGGACAACGAAAGAAGCGATGTGCTGACGTTTACTATCGGCACCATCAAACCCGGACAGAATGACTCTTTCGTTATTACCACCGATGTGGACGACAGTGTTGACGTAAATGACACAGTCCGTTTCGTGGCCGACGTCGAATACACAGACAGTGGTACCCAGAAGCTCGTGACCGTTATTGACGAACACACTTTTGGTGAACTTGTCAGTGGTAGAGTTGGTGGAACTTTTACCGCCTTGCTTATAGACAGCTTGCGTAATTTTTTCACCAGTCCGATATTATGGCTGATTCTTTTGGCCATGCTTGTCTACTTCGCGATTCGCTACTTTGTTGCTGGACGCGACAAGAGGTCTGCCGTACTAGTGTAAACTTGTGTTGAGCGAGACCCTGCTTACTAAATAGGTAAGATAGACTTAAAAGCGAACAAGAAAAGCCCCCATTACGGGGGCTTTTCTTGTTGGAGTTAACCCACAAAGAGTCCTTGACCCCGTTAGAGACCGCCCTCAACTTATGTTGACGGCTACGATCGTCTAGGGGTGCCCTGTCTCTAACGGGGTTGACGGCAGATATTCGACTCATATAATATCAAGACGGTCGGTTAAGTTAGAAATGATATATGGATTCATAGACAACTGACATACGAGAACTTTAAGAAATAGAGGTTCCGCCTCTACAGATGCTTGGTCACCACGACAACATATACAGGCGTTTGTAGAGGCGGAATTTACTTATATATAGGTAGAGTGCTTTTTAGTTGTCCCGAGCTTACATTTCGGTAAGTAAAGGTCTATTCCCTCTGGAGAGTTTCTTCAGAGCGATTAATTAGGAGGATTTGATCCTGGTCCAGGATGAACGCTGGCGGCGTGGATAAGGCATGCAAGTTGAGCGCTGTATTTTCAATTGACCAAACCTTCGGGCGAGGTCGCCGAAAATACGGAGCGGCAAACGAGTTAGTAACACCTTGGTATCTACCCCATACTCAGGAATAAGCCATCGAAAGATGGTCTAATACCTGATAGTCCCCGCTTTCGCTTTTCGTTTCACGAAAAGCTACAGCGGGCAAGCCGCAAGGCCTGCCCACCGTAGCTCCTAGTGGAGCGCAGAGCGAAGGTGGGGTAAAACTTTTGTGGTATGGGAGGAGCCTAGGCCCGATCAGCTAGATGGTGTGGTAATGGCGCACCATGGCTATGACCGGTAGGGGAGGTGAGAGCCTGACCCCCAACGACGGAACTGAGACACGGTCCGTACACCTACGGGTGGCCGCAGTCGAGAATATTCCACAATGGGCGAAAGCCTGATGGAGCGACGCCGCGTGCAGGAAGACGGCCTTCGGGTTGTAAACTGCTTTTCTAGGGGAAAAATATTGATGGTACCTTAGGAATAAGGAGTGGCTAAATTCGTGCCAGCAGCAGCGGTAATACGAATACTCCAAGCGTTATCCGAATTTATTGGGCGTAAAGCGTACGTAGGGGGCTTGATGCGTCTACTGTTAAATCTCACCGCCCAACGGTGAGGCCGCAGTAGATACGGTCAGGCTAGAGAATGCGAGAGGTCTGTGGAACGCACGGTGTAGGGGTGGTATCCGTTGATATCGTGCGGAACACCAAAGGCGAAGGCAGCAGACTGGCGTATTTCTGACCCTGAGGTACGAAAGCGTGGGTAGCGAACGGGATTAGATACCCCGGTAGTCCACGCCGTAAACTATGTTGACTAGCTGTTTCGAGTATCGACCCTCGGAGTGGCGCAGCTAACGCGTTAAGTCAACCGCCTGGGAAGTACGACCGCAAGGTTAAAACTCAAAGGAATAGACGGGGGCTCGCACAAGCGGAGGAACATGAGGTTTAATTCGATACTAAGCGAGGAACCTTACCTAGGCTTGACACCTAGACGAACGCCAGCCGAAAGGCAGGCTTCTGGATTTATTCAGCGGCTAGGCAGGTGCTGCATGGTTGCCGTCAGCTCGTGTCTTGAGATGTACCATTAAGTTGGGAAACGAGCGCAACCCTCATCATCAGTTACAAGTGTCTGATGAAACTGCCCTGATTCACAGGGAGGAAGGAGAGGATGACGTCAAATCAGCATGGCCCTTTGATGCCTAGGGCTACACTCATGTTACAATGGCCGATACAAAGGGTTGCAAAGGAGTGATCCCAAGCTAATCCCATAAAGTCGGCCCCAGTTCGGATTGGAGGCTGCAACTCGCCTCCATGAAGTCGGATTCGCTAGTAATCGCGCATCAGCTATGGCGCGGTGAATACGTTCCCGAGCCTTGTACTCACCGCCCGTCACGTCAAGGGAGCCGGGGACACCTGAAGCTTTAATTAATTTGAAGTTAGGGTGAATTCGGTGACATGGACGAAGTCGTAACAAGGCACGCGTAGCGGAAGCTGTGCGTGGAACAATTAAACTTTGAGAATAGGTCCCCGACCTTAATCGGGGAGATATTGATCGAGCCCCGTTACATACGGGGCAAGCTCCGAAACTATTCGTGGAAAATCTGCGGGTATGTAACGGGGCGAGGAGTCTTTAAGTCTCGATTATCTGATTTCAACATCAGATTACTAATGACCTATTACCGAGGAGGCCCGCCACTGGCGGGTAAAGCTTGGGGCAACTAAAAAGTAAAATTACCTATATAAAGAAAGGCCCACCATTTGAGTGGGTCTTTCTTTTGCACTACAATTAGTTAATAGATATGTCCGAAGAAAAGATAAACACAGAAGTTAAGCAAAAAACCATTCTATTAGTTGAGGATGACGTTTTTTTGTCGAACCTTCTAATGTCGCGTCTTCAGAAAGCTGGCCTCAAGGTGGTTAAGGCAATGACGGGAGAGGAGGCAATCTCAATTTTAAAAACAGATAATGAGCCGGACTTAATATTGCTTGATATAATTTTGCCTGAGATGACGGGATTTGAAGTATTGAAACAAATTCAGGAAGATCCGACTCTCGGCAAATCACCGGTTATTATTGCATCTAACTTGGGTCAAAGTACCGATATCGAAAGGGGTAAACAATTTGGAGTTGTGAACTATTTTATTAAAGCCCAGACGCCGATTGATAAATTGGTTGAAGAGGTCAAGAGAGTTGTGGGTAAATAGAGCTGTTCCACTTATTCACCCCCCCCTCATTGCCCGAATTTGCTATAATAAAGGCGTAAAAATAAAAAGTCGTTTTTAAGTTTAAATAAAATGGAACAAACAAAAAAAGGTTTTACTTTAGTCGAACTTCTAATCGTAATCGGTATTTTGGGGATTTTAGCCGCTGCGGTTGTGGTGGTTCTAAACCCTGCTGAGCTTTTGAAGCAGGCCAGAGACTCTAAAAGGATGCAGGATTTGGTTAGCATTGATTCTGCTCTCGGTTTGTACCTAGTTTCGACCTCTACTCCTAATGTTGGTGACGGGGCGATTAATATAACGCAGACTGCAGGAGGGTGCGACGAGGGTGCTACTCCAGGCGTGGTGGCCACTAGAACAACGGATGGCGCCGGATGGGTTAATGTTGATTTAGACGAGCTTACGGGAGGCTCTCCTTTATCTGTTTTGCCGATAGATCCTACTAACAGTGGCACTTACGCTTATTGTTACATGGGCAGTAGTACGCCTCTCACTTGGGAGCTAGCGGCTATTTTAGAGAGCACCAAGTTTGGTACGACTGATAACTTGGACGCAATTGATGGAGGAACAGACGATACGGTCTATGAGATTGGTTCAGACCTCAGTTTGATAACCAACTAACATTGGTTTGAGCGAAATTCTTGTTAGTTTTATTCCAACCGTCCTTGTTGTGGGGGCGGTTGGTCTTGTGTTGAGAGTAAGAAAAGGACGAAATAAAGCACGCTCTTTGAAGGGTGCTTTTTATATCTTTGTATTACTTGTTTTCTCGTATAGTAGTTGGCTAAGCTATTTGCAGTACAAAATATGGGCGGGTAACGAACTTGGAAGATATTTTCTTCCTGAATATCAGGTGGGATACTTCTACTTCTATTCATTTACCCTTTTTTTCTTACCCTACTTACTATCCTTTATTTTGGGGGCACTTTTCATATATTTACTGACTAAACTTAACAATAGTCGCGACAAGACGTTGTTTGAGGACGAAGAGCCCTATATTGCAGGGCTCTTTATGTTCTTATCTGGCTATCCGGGAATCTTAATATATTTTGTTTCGATACTTGCCGTATATCTGCTCTGGCACATAGTCGAAATGTTTAGGGGGGCAAAAGATGTTAGGTTGCCCCTTTACTATTTATGGCCAATCGCCGCCCTTTTAATGATATTGGTTTGGCGCTCCTCCTTCGTAAGGTCTGATATCTGGTTACTTCTAAAAATCTAATTGTAAGATTGTGTTAAAATTGAATTATAGGCGATGTAACGGCTATATTTTTGGTAATGATAAATATTCCAGACTCTAAATTAAAACAAATACTTATAGCTGATGGCTTAATCAGTGAAGAATCGTTTAATTCTGTTGTAGAAGAGGCGGTGCGTCTTAGCAATACGGTTGCAGAGGTTCTGATATCTAGAAATATTATTACTAATGATTACTTTCTTAATCTTGTTTCAAAACATCTTAATGTCCCTTTGGCCAAGTTAGAAGAGGAGAATATTAATACCAATGTTTTAAATCTTCTGCCTGAAGATATCGCTCGTCAGAAACATTCCGTGCCTTTTGCGCAGAACCAAGATGGCTCTGTATCCGTGGCCATGGAAGATCCAAGCAACCTTGTCGATATTGAGTTCCTGAACCGGTATTTAAAAACTCGCATTATTCCCTACCTTGCTTCTGCAGACGACCTCAATAAGGGATTCTCATTCTATGGAAAAACTACGGTTCACGGTTTTAAGAAAATAATCGAAGACAACATCAAGCTTTCTCTTAAAAGCAGGACTAAGGGCGAAGAAGCAGTTCACGATGTTCCGATTGTGGCTATTGTAGATAATATCTTGTCTTATGCTATGTCTTTGCAGGCCTCGGATGTACACCTCGAAGTTTTTGATAATTTTATCATTGTTCGCTATCGCATAGATGGCGTCTTGCATGAGATTTTGAGAATTCCAAAAGATGTTCATCCGGCCATTATCGCTAGGATAAAATTGTTGGGGGAATTAAAGATTGATGAACACTCTAAACCGCAAGATGGTAGGTTTAGATACAAAATAGGTGGAGACGTAGTAGATATCAGGGTTTCAATAATGCCTACTTTCTATGGAGAGAAGGCGGTCATGAGGCTTTTGAGGTCTACTAATCGACCATTGTCCTTTAGGGAGCTTGGCATGCTTGATGATACGGCTAAAGTTCTTAACGAAAATATTAATAAAAGTTACGGCATGGTGTTGGTCACAGGACCAACCGGATCTGGTAAAACGACTACCTTGTATTCAGTGCTTAACCTCCTTAATAAGCCAGAGGTGAACATAGTGACTATTGAAGATCCAATCGAGTACGACATGAACTACATTAATCAAACGCAGATTAATCCTGCTGCGGGGGTGACATTTGCTGTCGGACTACGTTCATTTTTAAGGCAAGACCCAAATATCATCATGGTAGGTGAGATTCGTGATCCAGAAACGGCAGAAATTGCTGTTCAATCTGCCCTTACTGGACATTTGGTTTTGTCGACTCTTCACACCAACGACGCCACTACGGCCGTACCGCGGTTGATAGATATGAAAGTACAGCCGTTTTTAACGTCAGCAGTTTTGAACGCAGTCTTGGCGCAAAGATTGGTTCGAAAAATTCATACAGATTGTGTCGAGTCGTATGAGCCAGATGAGGCGATGCTTTCTGCGATAAGGGCACAGCTTAAAGAGCTGGGCTTAAATCCAGATGAGATTGAATTACCCAAACATTTTTATAGGGGTAGGGGGTGTGCAGCCGATGGCCACACTGGTTACCAGGGTAGGATTGGTATTTTTGAGATACTAAATGTAAGCGACAGGATAAGAGCAAAGATTAGTCAGCCCCAATTTTCTCTAGAAGAGCTTAAAAAATCTGCTCGCGAGGAGGGGATGATTACAATGTTTGAAGATGGTTTAAGAAAGGCGCAAATGGGGATGACAACCATAGAAGAAATAATGAGAGTAGTGAAAGAATAGATGGCAAAATTTCATTACATAGCCTCGAACATTCAAGGGAAGATGATTGAGGGAGATATTACTGCGGGTAGCGCCGCCTCCGTTTTGGGTTGGATGTCTGACCAAGGCTTAAGGCCGGTTTCTGTTAAAGAAACAGAAGTCGGCTCTTGGATGAAGAAGTCTTTTAAGGAGTCTATCAATATGGAGGACAAGGTTTTTATTACTAAATATCTTGCACTTATGTTAAGAGTCGGGACAGACCTTTTTAAGGCCATAGATATTTTAGTAGCCGATTTTGATAAACAAGCAGTCAAATCACTTCTTTTGGAGATTAAAGATACTTTGGGTAAGGGTCAGCCCCTTTATACGGCTTTTGCGAATCATCCTAATGAATTTTCTCCAGTTTTCGTAAGCCTTATACGGGCTGGAGAAGAGACTGGTAATTTGGAAGAAGCTTTTGGTCGTCTTAGTAAAGACATTGAAAAAGAAAAAGCATTAAAATCAAAAGTTAAGGCCGCTTTAATATATCCAGTTATTTTAGTTGGCCTTTCATTGACGATACTTTTTTTGATGGTTACATTCGCCCTTCCAAAGATTGCAGAGACATTCATTGGAGGCGACGCCGAGATACCCACCTTTTCTAGAATAGTTTTTTCGACAGGACTCTTTTTTAGGAACTATATACTAGTTATCTTACCTATTTTTGCGACGGCTACTTTTGGTATGTTTTATTTTTTTTCCAAAACAACTGGTGGCAAAAAGATTGGGGCTAGGATTATTGCTTCGACGCCCGTCATAAAAGGAGTCGTAAAAAAGATGGCCATCCAGAGGTTCGCAGGTACATTAGCCTCTCTTTTAAAATCGGGCACACCAATCTTAGACGCCCTAGAGGTTACAGCAGATGCAGTTGGGTCGTCCGAGCTTGAGGCGGTATTAAGACGGATTGCTAGGGAAGGAATAAAAAAGGGTTTAACAGTGGGAGAGGCGTTTCGTAAGGAGCCTTATTTCCCGAAAGTGGTTGCTAACTTAATAGGCGTTTCTGAACAGGCTGGTCATATGGAGGATGTGCTTGAAACACTTGCAGAGTTCTACGAAGGAGAAATAGATTCCTCAATCAAGACTTTGGTATCTTTTCTTGAACCGATGTTGCTGTTAGTGATTGGTATAATAGTCGCTATTATCGCCCTGGCAATCATCGTTCCGGTCTATCAATTAGTTGGTCAAATTTAAAATATGCGAGTTTCAAACGAAAAAAAAGGCTTCACATTAACAGAGCTTATAATTGTAATAGGGGTCATGGCTATCATAGGGTCGATAGGTATGCCAAATTATTTTTCGTTTCGGCAGAAGTCTATTATAGATGGAGAAGCGCAGAAATTAATGGCTTTAATGAGGGACGGCGTTGGTAGGGCAAAATCTCAAGAAGATGGGGTGGTGTGGGCTATTGAGATAAATAATGCGGACGCAGATTTTTATCAACTTAGAAGCGGTGGCGCAACGGGTACGCCGGTTGGGATTCATTATTTAAATTCAGTGGTTGAATTTTCGGGTGCAACCCCGAGCGTTGTTAAAACTTTATCTGGAGGTCCTAACGTTCAAATAACAGCTACAAACACTGTGGTTGGTTTAACCAGCCAAAACGATAGGTTTACTGATACAATAACAATGGATACGTACGGGAGAGTAACAAGGGAAAGTAATTATTAGGTATGAATTCTAAAAATGGGGGACAGTCTCTTTTTGAAATAATTATAGCTGTCGGGGTGGCGGCCATTATTATCGGTTCTGCGACAATGGCAATGACGGTCTCTTTAAAGTCGAGCAAGAATAGCGCAGAATCTCAAAAAGCCTATGCCATTACTCAAAGTATTTTAGAAAATATACGCTCTTACGCCGAAGCAAATTGGGCAACTCTTTATGCGACTTCTACTCCTGGCCAAACTTATTATTTAGCCGAAGACGTGATTACGGCGACATCTACTACGCTGTCTTTAAATACAGGGACGACAACTATCTTGTTGTTTGAGAATAGTGCTACTACGACTTATACTGCTTGGTTTGTAATCGAGAATGTTTATAGAGATTCAAATAATAATCTTTCAACAAGCACTTCAGAACAGAAAGACCCCATTACACTTAAGGCGACCATTCATGTAAGTTGGCCTATTGGCGGTAGTACGAGAGAAATTGAATTGCCTCAGTATATATCGAGAATTAAGAGCGATACGTATCTATTTACAGATTGGGGTGGTAGCGCCCTTGGAACTATTACGTCTATAACAAATCCTTTGGGCGACGACTATTATTATGCTTCTTCCGTGATGGCTACGGGGGCGTCAGGGGGCTCTATTACACTTACCGATACTGAGAGCGAAGGTTATCTAGAATCGCTTACTTTTGATACTGGGAAAACGGATGGATTCGCTATTAATTCTATTATGTGGAATGGGACACAAAATAGCGGAGCCGTTAGTTTTCAAATAGCAGTATTTAATGCACTAGATGCTGATATAACATTCCGAGGTCTTGGGGGGAGTACGATTTTAAATTATCAGGCAAGCGAGGGCATACCAATTACAATTGATAGCGGAATTACAGCTGATGATAGTAGTAAAAGTCATAATTTTTTTAGACAATACTATAGATATTTTAGATATAGAGTTTATATAAGCAGAGCTACCCCCGATGCAGACACAGCACCTGTTCTTGATAGCGTTGTTATTAATTGGTCTTATTAAAATGGCATTTTGGATGAATCGAAAAGATTTTAATACAGGAGTTTCGGCCCTGCCCGTCGTCCTCATAATGTCCAGCATTATTTTGGAAGTTCTAGTTGCTGGTTTAGTTATTAGCGGTCTGTTAAGTAGTAACATGGCTAATGAGCAGGCTTCTTTGAAAGCGCTTGAGATTGCTAAAAGCGGTGCACATAACGCGATTACACGTGTTATTCGTTATGTAGACTGTCCCCAATCAGTATATTGTCCCGCTACGTCTACGTTAGTTATTGGAGATGGAGAGGCGTGCATCAACATAGAGCAGACAGTAAATAACAGAGAGGTTACAATCTATTCAAGGGGTACGGTTCAAAGAAGAGAGAAATATATTAAAATCGTACTAGGCATCTTCCCAGCTCGTGGAACTGTTGATGTTCAAATACTTAAAGAGGTAGAGAGTCCAACTAATGACAACGACGAGACTACAAGTTTCACAGAGTGTTCGTCATAGGCATAAGATAAATGAAAAAAAATATATCTAAAATCTTTTTTAAACTAACTCCGAAGATGGAGGTCGCAGGTCTTTGGATTACTGATGGTTGGCTGAGTTACTACAATTTTGGTCGTGGCGGAGAGGGTGGCCAAATTTCTTTAAGGTTACCACCGGGCGTTGTGAGTGGAGGGAAGGTTCAGAATCGGGCATCTCTGACGAAAATTTTGGCGGAATTATACAAAAGAACAGCAATCGGTCCTTCCAAACATGAGCAAAGTGTTATTTTAACAATCCCGATAACGAATGTTTATATACAACCTTTTGTTTTGCCAGTTGTTACTTCTGACGATTTAGCAGAATCAGCCGAGTTGAACATGAAGATGATATCGCCCATCGATGTCGAGAAGGCCTATTATGATTGGCAAAAAATATCTGAAGAAAATGCAGACCAAACAGAAATGATCGGGGCTTTTGTAGCTAAAGATGTCGTGGATGAATTTATTGTATGTGTTCAAGACGCTGGCTATAGCGTGGCAGCGGTTGAGTTCAGCGCATTGAGTATAATCCGAGCTGCGCTAAGAGCTAACGTTATAGATAAAGAAAATCCATATTTGATATTAAGCATTACTCCAGAAGGTCTTAACTTTTCTATAAATCATCAAGGACACCTCTTCTTCCATCATTTTATGGCTTGGAACACTTTCCAGGATGGGGCCAAAGAGATATCGACTGAAAAGTTTAAGGAAGGGCTTACAGACGAGATTAGAAGAATAATCAATTTCTACTCTACTAATCGTAAGGGCCAAGAAGTAAAGAATATGGTTCTGATATCCTCGCACTATCTTAAAGAAATACAAGAAGTTGTTGCTGGTAATTTTCCTGGATTAGAGGTAAGAGTTGCCGACCCAAAACAAGTAAATCCTGCGATCGGGGCTGCCGTTAGAGGGCTTTCACCTCGTTCTGCAGACGCCGAGATTAGTTTGGCTAGTTTGAGTGCTCTTGAGGTTTTTCGAAAACGTCAGTTAGGTAACTTTATTCTTATATGGCGAAATATTTTGTTAGTAACATTAGGGGCTCTGCTCTTTATTTTCCTTTCGTCGGCATTGGTGCTTAAAAATATTTCGACTCAAGTGGTGGCCAACGATCCTTTTCAAAAAGGAGTTAAAGAGAATACAGAGCTTGTTTCTCTTAGTGAGCAGGCTCAAAAATTCAACGAGCTAACGTCGATTATTAAAATCCTGCTTGCCGAAAAATATGAATTTGGAACGTTGATAAGCGACTTGGATAAATCGTCGGGACTGTTTATAGAAATCGTCGGAATTAATCTGAACGGCATTCCGCCCAAAGTGAAAATAGAAGGAGTGGGTGGTAACAGAGATGTGGTTAAGAGTTTCCAGGGCCGACTATCAGAACAACCTCAATTTAAAAATGTTAGCCTACCCCTAACTGATTTACAGGAACAACCCAACGGAACAGTCGTCTTCGTTTTGGGCCTAGACGTTGAGAGGGTCGATTCTGGAGAATAATTCATTCAAGACTAATAGGTCTTCTTTGTTAATTTTTTTCAATACGAAATCTCCTGCTTTGCCTGGTCTCTTTCGAATTCCTATGCGTACGCGTGTGAAATTATTTGTCTTGAGGTGGCGGGCAATAGACTCCACGCCTTTGTGTCCTGCTGGCCCTCGATTAAAAGAAGTCTTATATTCTCCCAATTGAAGGTCGCTGTCGTCATGAATGATGACTGTTTCTTCTGGGAGCAGATTAAAGTGTTTTAAGATTTTAGAGACTGCGTTGCCAGAATTGTTCATAAAGCCCAAGGGTTTTACTATCATCAGGGAATTTAGCTTAAAGAAGTTAAATTCTTCTTTATATTTTTCAAATTGTTGATTGTTTCTATTAGCTAAGTAATCCGCATAGGCAAATCCAACATTATGGTAAGTGTTCTTATATTTCTCACCCGTATTTCCAAGGGCTATCAGAACCTTTGTGGTAGCGGAAGTCGTTTTTGAGAGTCTTGCTTCTTGCGGTTTTATTTTAAATAGAAAGGGTATCTTGAACATACGTCTCAATTTTATTAAAATGCCTGCGATGAAGCAATTTTTTCTTTCACTTCTTGAGGTCTTCGAGGTATTAATCGTTGCCCTTGTATCTATATACCTAGTCTATACTTTTATTGCTCAGCCTTTTCGGGTTGAAGGATCGAGCATGGAGCCAAATTTTTCAGGAGGAGATTATCTTGTAGTTGACGAGATTAGTTATAGATTTAGAAATCCAGCTAGAGGAGAGGTAATTGTTTTGCATAATCCCGCCAAGAACACAGAATTTTTCATTAAGAGAATCGTTGGTTTGCCGGGTGAGGAGCTGATTATAAGGAATGGAGAAGTCTCTATAGACGGAAAACTTTTAAAGGAAGATTATTTGCCCCCTGATATTGGATTAAAGGGAGACTACTATTTTACTCTCGATGAAGGTGAATATTTTGTTATGGGCGACAATCGTTTGCAAAGTTTTGATTCTAGGAGTTGGGGTCCGCTAGGCAGAGGTGATATAGTGGGTACCGTACGAGTAAGGTTCTGGCCACTAGGGGGGCTTGAAACATATAGCCTTAAAACTAGTTAGTATGCCTTCAAATAAAATAAATAAGAAAAAAATAAAGAAATCTGGCCCTAAGGGAAAACAGATTTTATCACCCAAGGGTATGCACGATGTTTTACCCGAGGAAGCACAGGCGCGGGATAAGCTATATAAGGTGGCAAAAGACGTACTGGAATTTTATGGATTCGGCAAAATAGAGACTCCAATTGTTGAGAATGCAGAGCTTTTTTCAAGAACAGTAGGAGAAAGTACAGATATTGTGGAGAAAGAGATGTATGCAGTGCGTAGTAGGGGAAAAGAGCACCTTGTGATGCGCCCAGAGATGACTGCTTCGGTGGTTAGGAGCTATCTTGAACACGGGCTTCATCGTTTACCTCAACCACAGTTCCTATATTATATTGGACCCGCTTTTAGACACGAGAATCCTCAGGCTGGACGATATCGTCAATTTTGGCAAATAGGAGCCGAAGTCCTTGGTGGCGAGAGCGATCCTATTTATGACGCTCAAATAATAATAGCTTTTTCAAGGTTACTCGGAGAGCTTAAACTTAAAAATTTAATAGTCGGTATTAACAGTATCGGGGGTACGGCGGATAGACAGAATTATAAGAAGAAGCTTTTGGAACATTACAGACTTCACAATAAAGAGATTTGTAAGGATTGTATGCGAAGAATGAAAACTAACCCACTTCGCCTTTTAGATTGTAAAAGCAGGAGCTGTCAAAATATTATAGATGAAGCGCCTAGCGTTTTGGACCATCTCTCAAGTCCGTCTAAGGCTCATTTTAAGAGCGTCTTAGAATTTCTTGATGAGGCGGGTATTCCGTATGTTTTAAAGCCAAGGCTTGTTCGGGGGTTGGACTATTATAATAAGACAGTCTTTGAAATATTTACTGAAGATGACGAGAAGGGAGAGCTATCGTTGGTGGGTGGTGGCAGATATGATTATTTAGCAGAAATCTTAGGTAGGCGTTCTGTGGCCGGTGTGGGTGCAGCGATGGGCGTAGAGAGAGTCTTGGAAGCGGCGAAAGAGCGTGACCCATCTTTTGGCACACCGCGCTCCAAAAAACGTGTTTATTTGATTCATATTGGAGATTTGGCTAAACGAAAGAGCATATCTTTGTTGGAAGAGTTTAGGGAAGCCCATCTTCCTATTATTGGTAATCTTGGGAAGACGTCTCTTTCTAATCAACTTGAGGCAGCTGACAAAGCTGGTGCTACCCTGGCTTTGATATTGGGACAGAAAGAGGTTTTTGAGGAGGATATTATCATTCGCGATATGAAGACTGGGGCGCAAGAGACTATCCCTCTAAAGAAGGCGGTTAAAGAAATCAAAAAGAGGCTTAAATAATGGATTGGTTGTTTTGCAAGATAGCTTCTGGAGAAGTGTCGGCGCATATTATATATGAAGACGACAAAACATCGGCCTTTTTAGATATTGAGCCTTCGTCATTGGGGCACACGATGGTAGTGCCCAAAGAGCATTATCAAGATTTTATGGATTTACCCGTCGATAATATGGACAATCTATTTGGGTCGGTTCAAAAAGTGGTGGACATGCTCGGAAAAACCTTTGGAGCAGATCATTTTACAATCGGGGTAAATAGCGGTAAAATCCTCGGACGTCATGTGGATCATCTCCACGTGCACGTAATTCCTCGTTTTTCGGACGATGGAGGGGTTTTTCTGCAGGGAGTGGTAAAGAGTCCCCCTAAAGAAAGCTTGGAAGAAATAAAAGACAAAATTTTAAAGGCTAATGGCTAATATCAATCTAAAAAAGAAAGACGGCGAATCAACAAACTCCTTAGTTTATCGTTTTGGTAAGAAGGTCATGAGGAGCGGTATATTGAGAGAAGCTAGAAAGAGGAGATTTAATCACCGTCCTGTTAATCGTAACAAAAGGCGCGTTTCGGCGCTTCATAAAGCCGAAAAGAAGAAAGAGATAGATAAGGCAAGGAGAATGGGGACATTTAAATTTTAAATTATTTTAATATCATAAATGGCTCTTCTAGAAGATCTTAAGAAAGATTCGGAGAACGCCTTAAGGGCGGGCGATTCTTTAAGAACAGAAACTCTACGCATGATTTTGGCGTCAGTTCATAATGAACAGATAGCTAAAGGCAAAGACGAAGAATTTAAAGAAGAGGAAGTGGTTAATGTGATTCGCAAAGAAGCCAAGAAGAGGCGTGAGGCTGCAGAGATTTATGAGAATGCAGGCAGGGGTGAGTTAGCAGAGAAAGAGAATAATGAATTAGAAATTATTAAATCCTATCTCCCGCCCGAGATGAATGAAGAAGAAATAGTATTGATAATTAAAGAAGTGGTCGTAAATGGCGAAACAAACTTCGGCAAAGTCATGGGCCAGGTAATGAATAAAGTTGCCGGACGAGCTGAACCGGGTAAAGTAAGCGAGTTAGTTAAGGGGGTCTTAGAGGAGGGTAAGGCTAAAGTCGTCGATGGCGACTCGCCCGACACTTCTGTGTCTAGGGACAACTGATGGTCGAGGTCAATCTTGTAAGTTTTGATAAAAGGTTTGATGTCTTAGCAGAACCCCTGAGGCAAAAAGCCGAAAGGGTTCTTAGGTTTTTAAAGGAAAAGAACATTGTTTTGGATATATATCTTATTGGCGCCTCTAGAATGAGAAAATTGAACCATCAATATAGGGGTAAAGATTCTGTGACAGATGTTTTAGCGGTTGAGCCTCCAAAAGACTTTCCCCAATTGGCAAAGAGAGCCATTGGAGAGGTTTATCTAAACCCGCCATGCGTAAGAAAGAAAAATTATGATATCGATTATGCTCTAGTCCATGGCGTTTTGCACCTTATAGGTTTTAGGCATGAACGGAAAAGTGATAAGATTGAGATGGAAAAACGAGAAAAAAAGATACTTCAATGGCTCACCAACACATCTTAGGACTTGATATAGGGTCTGACACGGTCAAGGCCGTTTTAACCGAACCTACCGTAGACGGAAAACTTGCTTTGATAAAAGCTTTTACAAAACCTTCAAGAGGTATAAGGAAGGGTGTGGTTATTGATATGGATGGAGTGGTGAGTGTTATTAATAGTTTATTTGATGAAGTTGCAGAAGTTTCAAAAACGGGTCTTAAAAATATTTTTTTGAGCGTTGGAGGGGCTGACGTTATGGTTAGGTCTTCGCGCGGATCATCGGCTGTATCAAGGGCAAACTCTGAGATTCACCAAGATGATATAGACAGGGCTGTCGAGGCATCTGTGGCAGTTAAGCCTCGTTCAAATCGGTTTAACCTCCACACACTTAATCAGGAATTTATTGTAGATGGAGTGGGAGATATTCAAGATCCTTTGGGAATGGTGGGTGCGCGTCTCGAGGTTATTAATTTGGTTATAGATGCTTTTGAACCGAGCGTCAGAAATTTACAAAAATGTATCAAGCTTGCAAATGGAGAAGTAAGCGCTCTCGTTTTTACGCCACTGGCGTCCGCTAAATCTGTCTTAACAGATAAACAAAAAGAATTAGGGGTGGTTTTAATAGACATCGGCGCTGGATCGACCGGAATTGCTGTCTATGAAGAAAGTAAACTTTTACACACAAAAGTATTTAAAATGGGTGCTAATAATATTACAAATGATTTGGCACTGGCTCTTCAAGTGCCGGTAGAGGTAGCTGATAAAATCAAACTTTCTTATGGATATGCAATCGCCAAAGAAGTTCCAAGTAGAGACTATATAGATCTAAAGACGATTAATCCTGAAATTAATGGTAAGCCTGCTAAAAAATTTGTGGCAGAGGTGATAGAAGCTCGCCTGTCAGAGATTTGCGAAGTTGTCAACGATGAACTAAAATCTATTGGTAAGGATAAAAGTTTGCCGGGAGGGGCTGTTGTGGTAGGTGGAGGGGCCAAGATGCCAGGAATGGCGGATTTGGTTCAGTCTGAGCTTAAGCTTGCCTCACAAATAGGAGTAGTAAATCCTTCATTGTTTGTTGCAAAAGATTCGTCTACTCGCGAACTTTTGACTTCGCCAGAGCATACTTGTGCTTTGGGCCTACCTCTTTATAGTGAGCAGGCTAAGATGAGGATTCGTCCAAGCGGTTCAATATCTGGATTCGCCAAGGGTCTCATCGACAAGATAATGCCTTAGATATGGCTAGACTTAAAAAAGATAAAATCAAAAAACCTATTAAAAAGACGGCCGTAAAACTGGTTAGTAAAAGGCCGGCCAAAAAGATAGTGCCTAAAAAAGCTATTAAGAAAGAAGGAGTCGTTAAAAAAAATTTAAAAGTTAAAAAAGTAGCCCCCAAAAAGAAGGCTGAAAAGATTGTGGTTAAGACGAAGAAGAAAGTTGTCCTCAAGAAACCTATTAAAAAAACAGCCCCTAAGCCAAAAAATAAAATAGAGAAGAGTCCTGTTAAAAAAGCTATAAAACAAAAACCAATAAAGAAAAGTGTTTCGAAAAAGAAAACATTAGTAGTAAGAAAGACAAAACATTCCAAATATAGACCAATTGTAAAAATTAAAGTGATGGGCATTGGTGGTGGAGGAGGCAATGCCCTCACTCGCATGAGTAAAGATCCTTTGAGGGGAGTAGAGTTTGTGGCCGTGAACACAGACCTCCAAGATTTAGAATCTTGCGAAGCAAGAAGGAAAATTCATATAGGCAAAACTATTACTCGTGGAATGGGGGCTGGCATGAATCCTGAATTAGGTCAGCAATCAGCGGAAGAAAGCAGAGAGGAATTAGAAAATGTATTGCAGGGGACAGACATGGTTTTTCTAACAGCTGGTCTTGGAGGAGGTACCGGAACGGGGGCGACGCCGGTCATAGCCGATATAGCTAGAGATATGGGCATTCTAACGGTGGCGGTGGTTACCAAGCCTTTTTCATTTGAAGGCTCTGTTAGGGCTAGGTTAGCTGAGGAGGGGTTGGCTAAATTAAGAAATAGGGTGGATACGCTTCTCGTAATTCCTAACGATAGAATATTCAATATTATTGATGCCAATACGCCGGTTCTAAAAGCTTTTGATAAAATAGATGAGATTTTAAGAAACTCTGTCAGGGGGATAGCAGATATGATTACAGCCTCCGGCTTAGTCAATGTAGATTTTGCGGACGTGAATGCTGTGATGAAAGATGCTGGAATAGCTGTGGTAGGTGTGGGTGTGGCAAAGGGTAAAGATAGGGCCAGCAAGGCGGTTAACGAAGCCGTCAACTCTCCCCTCCTTGATGTATCGATAGATGGCGCTAGGGGAGTGCTTTTCAGTGTGGCTGGTGGGCGAGACCTTAAAATGTCAGAGATCAATGAAGCGGCTCAGATGATAACGGAGAATATAGATACAGGGGCTAAGATTATATTCGGCGCCCACTATGATCGTAAATTAAGAAAAGGAGATATGAAGATTATCTTAATTGCTACAGGATTTAATAGCTCTCAACGATTTACTAGAGAGCAAGACAACTTCAGTCTTTTTAGTTTAGACGACGATGAGGATTCTAGTGTGGAAAATGACGAAGATAAAGAATACGAGAGCCCAGATAAGGTGGAGGGGGGTAGGGAGAAGATTAAAGATCGTTCAAGAAGTAAAAAAGAAGAGAAAAAAGAGGTTTTAGACGAAGGCAAGAGTGAAGAAGAGATGTGGGAAGTGCCTACATTTTTGAGACGACGCAAAAAGCGTTAAGGATAAAGTTATTCACATTTGGATATTCGGCTTCGATTGGTTAGAATTAGCGCACAAGTGAGGCGCTAATTCTTTTATAGATATATGAATCAATACAAAAATACAGTACTAGATCTTTTGCCCAGAAGCGGTCAAATCGCTGGTTTTAAACTCGATAGACTTTTCACTAAAGAAGGAGTTCATCCATATGATGAAATTGAATGGGAGGAGAGAGATGCTCGTGTCGGGAATTTTGAACAAAAGGGAGTAGAGTTTCCAAGCTCTTGGTCTGACAATGCCGTCAACATAACCACTGCTAGATATTTTAGAGGCAAGTTAAACGTTCCTGAAAGAGAGAAGAGTTTAAAGCAGATGATTAACCGGGTAGTTAAGACTATCCGAAGTTGGGGAGATGAATTTGGATACTTTAAAGATTCAGAGCAAGCTCAAATTTTCGAAGACGAGCTCACATACCTTCTTGTTCGTCAGAGAGGTTCTTTTAATAGTCCCGTTTGGTTCAATGTTGGCGTTCATGAGAGGCCACAATGTTCTGCTTGCTTTATTCTTTCGGTGGAAGACGATATGAATTCCATTTTAAATTGGATAAGCACGGAAGGGATGATTTTTAAGGGCGGTTCGGGCGCAGGCGTTAATCTGTCGCCTCTCCGTTCGAAAGGTGAAGGACTCTCGGGAGGGGGTGAATCTTCGGGACCAGTTTCCTTTATGCGTGGTGCCGATTCGGTTGCGGGAATGATAAAGTCAGGAGGAGGAACGCGTAGAGCCGCCAAAATGGTGGTTTTAGATATCGACCACCCAGACATTTTAGAGTTTGTGAAGTGTAAGGCAGAAGAGGAGAAAAAGATTCATGCCTTAATTAGGGGAGGATATGATATGGCCAATCTTAATAATTCGGCTTGGGATTCAATTCAATTCCAAAATGCGAACAACTCTGTTCGTATCACAGATGATTTTATGAAAATGGCGATTAATGGAGGAACTTGGAACACTAGAAATAGATTAGATGGAACGGTTGCTGATACTTATGAAGCCAAAGAGCTTCTAAGCGAGATTGCACAGGCTGCGTGGGAGTCGGGAGATCCGGGCGTACAATTCGACACCACTATTAATACATGGCACACGTGCCCAAATTCAGGTCGGATTAATGCTTCAAATCCATGCGCTGAATATATGCATATAGATGATTCGGCCTGCAACCTGGCCTCTATTAATCTTCTTAGATTTTTAAATAAAGATGGTTCTTTTGCTATAGATGAATTTAAACAAGCCGTTCGAGTATTTATTTTGGCGCAAGAGATGTTAATTGATGGGTCCGGATATCCAACGGAGAAAATAACTAAAAATGCCAGAGACTACAGACAACTTGGTCTAGGGTTTGCCAACTTGGGGGCGCTTCTAATGGCGAAAGGTTTGCCCTACGATTCTGATGAGGCACGTGTTTGGGCTGGCACCATTACAAGCTTGATGGCGGGTGAGGCCTATCGTTTTTCTGCAGAGGTTGCAGGAAAGAAGGGCTCTTTTGCCGGATTTGATATTAATAGAGAGCCGATGCTAGGCGTTATTAGCAAGCATCGCGATAAGGCGCTAGAGATAGACGATACGTTAATGTCGCAAAAAAGACTTATTGAAGAGGCGCGAAAAGTTTGGAACGAAGCCTTAAGTCTTGGTAGAAAATATGGATTTCGAAATTCGCAGGTTACGGTAATCGCCCCTACTGGCACCATTGCCTTTATGATGGATTGCGATACTACGGGTATAGAGCCAGATTTTTCTTTGGTAAAAATGAAGCAGTTGGTTGGTGGCGGTTCGATGAAGATTGTGAATCAAGCCATATCGAGAGCGTTGGTTAATCTGAATTACAGAGAAGAAGAAGTGGAGGATATTGTAAATTGGATTACTGAGCACGGCACGGTTGAAGGAGCTCCTCGTATTAAAGAGGGGCATTTAGCAATCTTTGATACTGCCGTTCAGCCAGAAGAGGGGTCGCGCTATATTTTATGGCAAGGACACGTAAAGATGGTCGCCGCCGTTCAACCATTCATTTCAGGCGCCATTTCAAAGACTTTTAATATGCCGAACGATGCCACTAAAGAAGATATAGAAAAAGCTTATATAATGGCTTGGGAAATGGGCATCAAGGCTTTTGCAGTTTATCGCGATGGCTCAAAGGCATCTCAACCCCTTGCTACGGGAGCTTCTTCTAAGACAGGAAACGAGGATAAAGAAGATGCTTCACCTTCTGAAAGAACAGCTCCTGCCACTCACATAGGGAACAGAGAAAGATTACCAGATACACGTTCTTCAGAGACGCACAGATTTGTTATTGCTGGGCACAAAGGATATTTGACATATAGCCTTTATGAAGATGGTCGATTGGCAGAAATATTTATACGAATAGCTAAGCAGGGAAGCACGTTGGCTGGCCTTTTGGATGCTTTCGCCCTTTCTGTTTCTATCGCTCTTCAGCACGGGGTTCCGCTTGGTTTATTGGCGGAGAAATATGTTCGCACTAGGTTTGAGCCAGCGGGCTATACGGAGAATCCACAGATATTTGTTGCCACCAGTATCGTAGATTATATCTTCCGATATCTTGCGTTAAGGTTTTTGCCCGAAGACGATTTGTATTCTTTAGGGCTTATGTCTGTCGATATGGGAGAGGTGATTAGTGATGTCTCAAGAATAAGTGACGGCGAAAAAAAAGAGGAGATTACTCGCGCCGAACAAAAATCTAATTATGTGGATGCAGGCATTGTTTGTCAGGATTGTGGAGGAATGATGGTTCAAAGCGGAACTTGTTATACTTGCCTCGATTGTGGAGGAGCATCGGGCGGTTGTTCGTAGATTTTCTAAAAGATACAATCTATTTTGGGTAGATTATCGGTTATAATATAACTAATGGAACAGGACAAACATGCTCTTTGGTTTGCGGTTTTAGTAATCGTATCTCTCGCGACGTATGGTCTGTATGGTGAAACTAGACGCTCTTTAAGCGAAACTAACGAAGAACTTCATAGGGCTCAAGAAGAAATTGCACGTATAGTAGGAGAAAGCGAAGAGACCATCTCAACCCAACGCGACCTTATAGTCCAAAAGGATGAAGAGTTAGAGCAAAGTAAAGAGAGCGAAGAGCTTCTTCAAGAGGCGGTTGCAAGCCTGCAGAACACTTCGAGTAAGACCCAGACGTCTTTAAACAGCCTCTTAAGTGATTTTGCGCCTGCGGTAGTGAGGCTCGTTTGTCTTAGCGACTCTCTTACTCGTGGACTCCAGCAAGGCTCAGGAGTTCTTTATAAGGGCACTTCAATGTCTGGCATAGGACCATATTATGTACAGACGAACTTACATGTAATAGAAACAGAAGACGGATCTTCCTCGCAATGCGTTATTGCCGTCTATCCCGACCCTAATCGATCAGATTTTTATTATATCTATAAAAGCAATGGATATAAGCTCTATAAATCAGGAGTGGACTTGGCTTTTCTAGAGCCAGAGCTGGTTAGTGGACATTCAAAAGCTGGTACTCTCGGTCAGCTTAGTGATTCGGCCAGAAGTTCTGTCGACACCGCTCTTTGCACTACTGCTGGCATAGGGGACCACATAACTGTTCTTGGATATCCGGGCATTGGTGGAGACACTTTAACGGTAACGGATGGCATTGTTTCGGGATTTGAATTTCGTGAAGGGGCGAGATATATCAAAACTTCGGCCAAGATTGACCAGGGCAATTCAGGAGGAATCGCCATCAAAGATTCTGGCTGTTTGGTTGGAATACCAACCTATGTTCAATTTCAAAACGAGAGTTTAGGTAGAATATTAGATTTGTATCACCTGCTTAACTAGGAGAAATATGTAGCTCCGATTATTAGTGTTCCTAGGAATAAAA
>JAHJZF010000051.1 GCA_018826645.1 Patescibacteria group bacterium
ATGTACGAGAATCTCCAAGTCCTACTCAAGTCCTGATCTTCGGATCCACATCCGCACAGAGGGGGTTCCCCGCGGAATCCCCTCTGTGCACCCAATTCACCCTCGGGTGTTTTTTTATTTTTATAGATACTTATTAGTGTGCCCAGGGCGGGACTCGAACCCGCACGGCCCTAAAGCCACTACCCCCTCAAGGTAGCGAGTCTACCAGTTCCTCCACCTGGGCTCTATGGTTTGTCTCCAATATTATGAGACTGGTTTATTCTAAAGATTTTCTCAATTTTAGTAAACTTCCTTTCTAGTTTAGGAATGCTGTCTGCATAATACATTTTTTTAACAAGTATTTGTGTATCCTTTTTTGCAAACCTTAAATGCAGGGATCCTCTACCACCTGTACTTATTTTTCCCTGAATACCCGTAAGGTTTTCTAGAGAGTCCTGTAAATATTTTAAAAACGCGGGACTTGAAGACGCAATGGTTAGATAAAACATATAACTACTGTGCCACCTGGGATCCCAATAGGCATAGACACTACCATCGCCATCAAAACAACCTCTAAAAAAATCAAAGAAGTATCTATCGGGAATCTTAAGACGCCCTAAGGTCTTAGATTTATTTGGTTTTAGTCCCAATCCCAAAAGCCACCGATAGAACAATACGTCTCCGAACTGAGAATGAAAATAGTCTTTTTGATTAGTATAACCACTACTTTTTTTACCAATTTTATTTTCTAGTCCTAAACAATTCTGGAACGTTATCACGAGCGACTTGTCTTTAGATGTAAAGTCCATGTGCCTTTCGTCTTTTGAAAGATTCCCATCAGTCGCTAGGAGCCCAACTGCATAAGCCAACTCTGGCGTCCACCGTGTAGATGTTTTCCCCAAAGGTTTTCGGCCCCTCTTACTCATAATATCTCTATTATAACGCGTATACCAATCTATTACAAAGAAAACGCCCTTTCGGACGCTCTCTGTTCTCGTACTAGACACCGAGCTTCTGTTTGATCTTTTTCACTGAAAGATCGCGTAGGAAATAAAGCTTAGAACGCCTCACACGCTTTGGTTCCTTAAGAATATCTATCTTTTTAATAGTAGGCGTATAGACAGGATAGACTTTCTCCATTTTAACGCTAGCCACCTCTCCTCTAACCGTGAAGGTTCCACCAGCTTCTTTGCCGTGTTTGCGCGCCAAAATAATACCCTCGAACTGGCCATTCTTATCATGAACGCGTACACGCATGCCTGGTTTAAGTTTTTCTAATATTTCTGCATCAATCATCGCAAAGGAACTTTAATAGAGACGCGCCTATTTTTCAAGGCTAGCGAGGAATTTAATAAAATCGTCAGGCAAATCAGCTGTTAGCTTAACTGTCTCACCAGGCCTTAAGGCAAGCTCCAAAGAATAGGCATGAAGCATCTGCCTATCTGTGGCGCCCACGGCACTCTTGCCACCATAGAGCTTGTCTCCGGCAACTGGGTGCCCAATTGAATTAAAATGCACTCGAATTTGATGAGTTCTGCCAGTTTTTGGATATGCTTCAACGTAACTAAAATTGTCAAAGTTTTTAAGAACCTTGTATTCTGTAACGGCTTCCTTAGAGTCCTTGCCCTTGTGCGCAGTTCGTTTAATCGAACCTGCCTTTATACTTATTGGCGCATCAATAACTCCTCTTTCTTCTTTGAACGGGTTTAGAACAATTGCGCGATATGTTTTATGAATTTCTCTGTTTTTAAAAAGGCTTTTTAAATATTCAAAATATTCTTGGTTGCGCGCCACCAAAATAATACCCGAAGTATCTCTGTCTAAACGATGCACGATTCCAGGACGCTCCTCTGGACTATCCCCCACGCCAGCCGTCTCGGGACAATTGATTTCAAGCCAATCGATTAGAGTGTCTTCTTCGGTTTTATTATCACCATGAACCAAAATCCCGGCCGGCTTGTTAAGCACAATTAAATTCTCGTCTTTGTATATGACGTCTATATCCATAAATTACAAAAGTTTTTTAAAACCAAGATGTCCAATAAACGATAATCAATCCCATTATAGAAAGCGACGCTAAATGAAGCGTGGCATTAATAAGAAAAAGCATAAATGGCTTCCCTTCCCACAATGTGGCGCCAATTAAAATCGGCACTGAGAATCCAATCCAAAGCCAAAAAATCAAACTTGCCAAAACGGGGAGAGCATAAGAACCGGTCAAAGCTATTAGATAGGATAGGACATAGGCAGTAATTAATTCTGTTATAAAAGCTATCGAAGAGATTTTAATCATGCCTCGTTTTTTCATCTCTTCAACCTTATCGGCGTCAAACCCCATCAAACGAGACCACTTTTTACCGAATAAAGGTCCGTACCAAAGCATCCCGAAACCCATGCTAGCGACCCCCGCTACAATTACTGCTATTAAATCTATTTTCAACATATTCTTATTATACCCCGTAGAGCGGTCGTGCCGCCACGGGGCAGGCCTCGTAGGGCGATCGTATCGCTACGGGGCAAGCTACTCTCCTATAACTTCCATCTCGTACCCCGTTTGTCTCAAATCATATTTAAGCGTTTGAAAACGCATGTAAAAACTAAAAATGCCTGCTATTAACAAAACGATGCCCCCTATCCAGAAAAGCCTTTTAAAGAAAATGTCTGGAATTTTCATCTGAGTGGGTGATACAGGACTCGAACCTGTGACCTCTTCCGTGTCGAGGAAGCGCTCTAGCCAACTGAGCTAATCACCCCTGCTTTGGGCGCTCTAGCCCCAGCCGAAGATAGAAACTGTTCCCGACTTGTCTGAATCTTTTATTCAGGATCAAGTCGCAATCCGCCTTTGGTGGAAGCTAATCACCCCTATCTGCCCAGTGGGTGATATAGGGATCGAACCTATGACCTCTGCCGTGTGAAGGCAGCGCTCTACCACTGAGCTAATCACCCAAGAGCTGTGGGCGTGCCTGGACTCGAACCAGGGACCTCTATCTTATAAGTGCTAACGAGGAGCAGGATAAGAATATATATTGTCCTGCGTGGGCGCACCTGGATTCGAACCAGGGACCTCTATCTTATCAGGATAGCGCTCTAAACCAAGCTGAGCTATGCGCCCACGCAAGACACTATTTTAATATTCTTATCTTGTCCGAGTACTGCACTTACCCGTATGGGTATCAGGATAGCGCTCTAACCAAGCTGAGCTATGTATCCTAGCGAGGAGATAAATGAGAAGTTAACTTTCCATTTATTCCGAACGCCGGATACAGCGCTTGTCGCTACACGCCCGTAGAATATAGCTTACCCGAGCATACGCCTATTGGGCAAGACCTCTAAACCTTTTCTTCTCCCTTCTTCTTTTTTTCCTTTTTTTCTTCTCGCGGATCGTCCCAACTTGCATAATCGCAGTCGGGATACTTACTACACCCGTAGAACATCCTTTTTCTCTTTGTAAATCTTTTAATAATGTCTCCTTCCTGACACTTTGGACAATTCAATCCAATTTTTTCTGGAGGATTCTTTAGGCTTTTTGTACTTTTACAATCCGGATATGCTGAACACGCCATGAACTTACCAAAACGTCCGAACTTAATAATCATTTTCTTACCACATAAGTCGCAGTCGACATCTGTTTTTTCTTCTGCTATTTCTTCCTTCTTAACTTCTTCGTACTTCTTATCAAGATTCTTGATAAAGGGTGCGTAAAATTCCTTGACGACGTCTTTCCACTTTTCAATTCCTTGAGCCACTTCGTCAAATTCTTCTTCCATCTTGGCAGTAAAACCAATGTCCACGATATTCGGAAAATGTTCTCCAAGTATTTTACTAACTAACTCTCCTATCTCTTCGGGGGCAAAACGACGACTTTCGTTTTTAGAAACATATCCCCTATCTTGAATTACTGAAATAATCGGAGCATACGTGCTGGGTCGACCGATGCCATATTCTTCCAAAGTTTTAATCAGCGAAGCTTCGTTAAAACGGGCGGGAGGTTCTGTGAAATGTTGTTCGGGGTTTACGCCCAAGACTTTCAAAAGATTTCCCTTCTCTACCTCTGGTAACTCTCCATCCTTTGTCTTAGATGGCCAAATTTTTAAGAAGCCGTCAAACTTCATTACATTACCGCTAGCTCTTAATGTGTAATTATCTTGCAATCCCTTGGCTTTAACTTCGATGGTCGTAGCCTCAAACTTTGCGTCTGGCATCTGAGATGCCATAAAACGCCTCCAAATTAAGTCGTAGAGCCTCTTTTCATCATCCAAGCCCTTCATCCCATCTGGAGCAAGATTGGGGTCGGTGGGTCTTACTGCTTCGTGCGCCTCTTGAGCGAGTTTAGACTTAGATTTATATGCCTTAGGAGCGACTGTCGCATATTCAGCACCTAAATTGCTTTCAAGCCATTTTTTAGCCGTAGCAGTCGATTCGCTCGATAGGTTAAATGAATCCGTCCTCATATAAGTTATGCGCCCCCTCTCATAAAGTTTTTGGGCAAACATCATGGTCTTCTTAGCGGAGAACCCGAGCCTTCTGGAAGCGTCCTGCTGAAGAGTACTCGTTATAAAAGGTGGAAGAGGTCTCCTTACGACTTCTTTTTTAGAGACACTCGCAATATGCGCCTCTGATTTTTTAATATCATTTGCTATAAGTTGAGCGTCTCGTGCCTTATTGATATCGAACCTCTCAACCTTTTTAACACCGATCTTGTTTAGCTCTGCCTCAAACTTACCCTTGTCGGCTTCGAATTCACCCTTAATTGTCCAATACTCTTCTGGTTTAAATGCTCTAATCTCCTCCTCTCTATCAACTATAAGCTTCAGAGCAACCGATTGGACCCTGCCAGCTGAAAGGCCTCCTCTTATTTTCTTCCAAAGGAATGGCGAAAGCTTATATCCCACAAGACGGTCAATAACTCGCCTCGCTTGCTGAGCGTCGACAAGGTCTTCGTTGATGCTTCTCGGCTTCGCCATGGCGGACGCTATGGCGGACTCTGTAATCTCGTGAAAAACTATGCGCTTTATCTTATCTCTGTCCTTAAGCTCTAAGGCTTCTGCAAGATGCCAAGCAATTGCCTCCCCCTCCCTGTCTTCATCTGTAGCTAAAATTACTTCTTCTGAATCAGCTACGATCTTTTTAAGTTGATTGACTCTTTTTCTGGCTTTAGTAGGTATTACATACTGAGGATTGAAATCATCCTCTTCGTCCACACCTAATTTACCCTTAGGAAGATCTCTTACATGGCCATAAGAAGACTCTACGACAACTCCTTTGCCTAAAAATTTGCCTATTGTTTTAGCTTTGGTGGGAGACTCAACTATAACTAGTTTCATAATTTTTTAAGCTTATAACCAGTAGCCTCTTCGACCACCAGCCCTTTAATAGTTAGTGATGCCAGGCCGACATTCACCATACGGGGCTCAAGTTTAGTTAACTCTATTATCTTGTCAACTTTTAATGGGGTGCCTTCGTCACGAAAGACTTCTATCACCAAAGCTTCTTCTGTGCTAATACTTGTTAATGCGGAGCTCTCCTTGTGGATAGGCTCACCCACCTCTTTCCATCCCATATCTTCTGCTATTTCTTCTGGCGAAGCGACCAACGTAGCCCCATCTCTTATCAAACCGTGCGACCCCTTATAATTGCTGTCTCTGATAGGGCCAGGCACTACGAACACTTCTCTACCCTGCTCAGCGGCAAACCTGGCAGTCGCCAAAGAGCCAGAACGTTCTGGCGCCTCAATCACTAATGTAGCACCAGAAAGACCGCTAATAATCCTATTTCTTTTTAAGAAATTGCCTTTATAAGACGGTTCGTCTGGAGAATATTCTGATATCACGGCTCCTTTATTTTTGACAATCTCTTCTGCTAAAGCAGTGTTAAATACTGGATAAATTTTATCAATGCTCGTGCCCAAGACTGCTACTGTTATCCCCCCAGCTCGTAAAGAGCCTTTGTGGGCAGCCGTATCGATACCCATGGCTAATCCGCTGACTATGACGACGCCCATACGAACCAAACGCTCAGAGAATTCTTCGGCTATACGGATACCCTCCTTAGAAGCTTTACGAGTTCCTACAACAGATAAGCTTGGTTTTGTTGGGCTAGATAGCTCTCCTTTTATGTATAACCCTTCCGGCGGATCTTGTATTTCTCTAAGAAGAGGTGGATATTCTCTTTCTTTTAAACTTATAAAGCGGTGTGGCATAGAGTTGTCATCTAATATATCATATTAAAAAGTGACTAGGCCGAACTTCTTAAAATACCTTACGCCAAAAGCTATTATTAACCTTTCTTTAATAGTTGGTTTTTTGACGTTCGCAATTTTTACTCTTTTTTCATTGGGGAACGAAGTTGAAGAGAGGTCTTCTTTATTAAGAGCTCAAAGAGCAACTATCGATTCTCGTACTAATATGATTTCGCGCCTAGCTGAACTTAGGAAAACGTCTGTTGAGGCACAGTCTGCAATGGAAGTGCTTCGAGGGGCGCTTCCTCCAAAAGCCGAACTTTTCTCTTTTTCTGACTATCTAAAAGAGGTGGGCGCAAAAAATGATGTAGGTGTTGAGTTCTCTTTTACGGGCGGCGAGACGCTTTCCAGTCCAGACAACGCTGGATACAATCCTTTTCGAATTGTTAACAATGGCTCACTTAATAATATTTCATCATTTATCCAAAATATAGAAGATAGTAATAAGTTTCTCGTTCGTATTACTTCCGTGGACGTCTCGCAGGTTAAAGATACTTTCAAATCTACTATTGAGGGACTAGTTTTCTTCTATGACTAAAATAAAACTAAAATTAAAACTAAATATTGATTCTTGGTTTTTAATAGTTTCTGGATTGTTGCTTTTGATTCTAATTATTACTTCTATCTTCTCTATAATCTTTCTAGGAAATCACATCTTCCAAGGGTTGTCGCCTTTAGACGAGGGCGATAGGGGTGCTGTTTTCGACTTAGATAGTTATAAAGAGCTCAACCTCTCAGAATAAACAAGAAGTCCCTAAGCTCACCCACGCCCCCTTCTTGCCACACGGGTCTTGATATACAACAGTTAAATTAATACTGTTTTATAAATGGCAATGTCTTCTAAAAACAGGCTCACAAAGACCAGCTCCCTCAAGAATAGGGCGGGAGTAATAGGTCGTGCCTACAAATTTGCAGAAGACGCCCATAGGGGCCAGTTACGCAAAAGTGGGGAACCTTATTTTAGTCATGCGCTAATAACTGGCGAAACTCTTCAAGAATGGGGGCTTGATGAATCTACGATAGCGGCGGGACTTCTGCATGACGTTGTTGAAGATACGGATGTCACAGACGATGAACTCCAAAAAGAATTTGGTGAAGAAATAGCATTTCTGGTTAGGGGGGTTACCAAAATCGGAGGAGTTAAGTATCGGGGGCACGAAAAACAAGTTGAGAACCTACGCAAAATGATGCTTGCTATGGCCGAAGACTTGCGAGTGGTATTGATAAAGTTGGCGGACAGATTGCACAACATGCAAACATTGAGTGCCTTGCCCGACAACAAGCGTAAACGTATCGCCCTGGAAACAACAGAGATCTATGCTCCTCTAGCATACAGATTAGGCATGCAAAAGCTTAGTGGTGAGCTAGAAGATTTGGCTTTTCCGTACGTTTATCCTAGTGAATATCGTTGGCTTATTAAAAACTTAAAGGAAAAATATGAAAATCGAGAAATATATCTCAAAAAGATACAGCCAATTGTGGAGAAGGCTCTTCGAGATGTTGGTGTAAACACTATCTCTGTTAGTTTTAGGGCAAAACGCTACAGTAGCTTATATAAAAAACTGCTTCGCTACGAAATGAATATAGAGTTAATCTATGACCTAGTCGCATTTAGAATCGTTGTAAAGAATGTCGAAGATTGTTACGCCGCCCTTGGGGCAATACATAATACGTGGACTCCTCTTCCTGGAAGAATTAAAGACTATATAGCAATGCCGAAACCCAATGGCTACAGAAGTCTCCACACGACTGTTATCGGTGCTGAAAACAAGATTATTGAATTTCAAATACGTACTGAGGAGATGCACCAGCAAGCAGAGAATGGAATTGCTGCTCACTGGGCCTACGAAGCAACTAAGGGTGGTAAAAAATATGTACAAAGAAAATCAGTAAAAGCTGGTGCCGAAGAGATGGAATGGGTGGAACAGCTCCGCTCGTGGCAACAAGAGTTTACTGATTCGCAAGAATTTATAGATTCTTTAAAGATTGATTTCCTCAAAGACAGGATGTTCGTGATAACTCCTAAAGGAGACGTTATAGACTTGCCCCAAGGCGCTACGCCCGTTGATTTTGCCTATCGTATTCATTCAGAGATAGGCAATCAATGTGTTGGAGCCAAGGTCAACGAAAATATGACTCCTTTAGACCATGTCCTTCATTCAGGAGATGTTGTAGAAATATTTATCCAAAGAGGCAAAAAGCCTTCTCTTAGTTGGTTAGAATTTGTGACTACTCCAACTGCGAGTGGCCATATACGAGACGCCCTTAAGGGAACTCGCCATAGCTTAAAAATAGATAAGGCAAAACATGCAGAATTGAAAATTAAAGCCGAGGAGCGCATAGGACTGCTTAGAGATGTAACTGACATCATCTCGCGCTCACACGTAAGTATTCTTAAGGCAATATCTGACCCCCACAGAGGATTTCATTCCATAAAAATAATCTGCAACACAGACGACAAGACTAAAGTGCTAAAGATAATTCTAAAAATTAAGTCTCTAAAAGGTGTGAAGTCGGTGGATTATCGTTTTGTTTAAAAAACTTATTGATTAGAGAATCTAATTCTTCTTGAGAATAAAAATTAATTATTATCTTACCGCTCTTACCGTCTTTTTTCATATCTACACGTGTTCCTAAATATTCTTCCAGTCTTTCTTTTAGAGCGCTTGTCTCTGGATCAAGATATCTTGTGCCGCCCCCTCTTTCATTTTTTTGACCCCTGACCCTCTTAATCCTAGCTTCTAAATCTCTGACGCTAAGCTTTTGATTAATCGCATCTTTAAAAAACGATTCTCTAATCTTGGGGTCGTCTATAGATAGTAAAAGTCTCCCTTGGCTATCGCTCAATTTGCCCTCAGAAATTGCGGCCTGCATCTCGGTAGGCAAATTAAGGAGGCGCATTGTGTTAGAAACCGTTTCTCGACTTTTTCCAAGGCGCGTTGCCACTTCGCGTTGAGCCATGCCAAATTCATCCTGAAGCCTGGCCATTGCTCTAGCCGTCTCAATAGTGTCAAGGTTCTCTCTTTGAATATTCTCTATCACGGCCAATTCTAACTTCTCAACATCTGCCTTGGCCTCTCTTACAATGGAAGGAATTGTCGGCAAGCCAAGCATCTTGGCCGCCATCAACCGACGTTCTCCTGCGATAAGCTCGTATTCTACTGCGCTTCCGGTGTCTACTTCTTTCTCTATTCTTGAAACAACGATGGGCTGTAAAACGCCAAACTCTCTTATAGAGTTGGCAAGCTCTCTTAAAGGTTCTTCTTCAAAATTACGTCTTGGTTGATGCGGGTTAGGACTAATCCTGTCTGTTTCTATATGGAAGATATAATCCTCTTCTTTTTTGTCGTTCTTAATGCTTTTGACTTGCATCACCCCTCTCGCCGGAGGAGGAGCTAAGACATCCCCAGCAGAACTAGGAGCGCCAAATCCACCGTTAGTAATATCGGGTAGCGGAAACTCGATGTCCTCGTCAGCGCCTATTCGACTGGATGGAGGATCGATTCTCTTAGATGGGATTAATGATTCTAGTCCGTCTCCTAACATGTTTTACATCATACATTAAAGTCGCCGAATTGAGTTGGGGGTATAAATTCTGATTCGAGACCGATAACCTCTTCGGCCAATCTTCTATAAGCCAAAGCGCCCGATGAAGAAGGGTTATAGATTAGGATTGGTTGACTAAAGCTGGGCGCCTCTGCCAAGTGGATTGAACGAGGTATTTCTACTTCAAAAACTCGGTGTGGAAAGTTCCTCCTTAAATTTTTGGCGACCTGTCGTGGAAGACGCTCGCGTTTATCATAAAGAGTGATAAGGGCGCCTGTAATCTTAATGGGATGTTTTAAATTCTCTCTTATTAGATCGACTGTTCTTAACAATTGCCCTAAGCCTTCCATACCATAATATTCTGCTTGGACAGGTATTAAAATTTCGTCTGCTGCTACTAATCCATTAACTGTTAAGAGGCTAAGTGATGGTGGTAGGTCTATAAGAATATAGTCATATTTGTGTCGTATATTATTAATAAACTTGCGCAAGAAATATTCTCTCTCTGGCAAACCAACAAGTTCTATCAAAGATCCCGAAAGATCGCTTGAAGAAGAAATAATTTGATAATTAAGGATTTGGGTCGGCCTAATCAGCTCTTCATAGTGAGCATCTCCTAAAATTCCGTTATAAATGCTCTTTCCAGACACGCCCTGCGTTAAGGCAGAGGTGGCATTGGCTTGAGGATCAAAATCTATTAGAAGGACCCTTTTGCCGAAAGCTGCTAGGTAAGCACCCAGGTTCACAGAAGTAGTCGTCTTGCCGACTCCCCCTTTTTGATTACAAACAGCTATTACTCTTGCCATTAGGTATAGGTATAGATTTAGCGTTCCTTATCTTGTATTTTATAGGGAGCGACCAATAATTGGAATGGCTGGGCGAGTGGCGGAACTGGTATACGCGCACGACTCAAAATCGTGTCCTGTAAGGGATGAGGGTTCGAGTCCCTCCTCGCCCACACACATATGTTAAATAAAACATTAATTAAATACGTTAAGACATCTCGTGAAAAAGGAGTGCGTGAATATTTTATTCGCCAAGCCCTTCTAGACGCGGGCTGGAAAAGAGAAGAGGTGGACGACATTCTCGATTCTGAAGAAGGCTGGCCATCAAAGGCTCGAGTAGATTTTATGGGAAAAGTTGGGAATTCTTTTGAAAAGATTAAGAAAAAGAGCGGCGAACACAAAGAGGGGCTAAGACGCCCCATTATTGGCTGGATTCTCATCGGACTTCTATTGATATCCGGCTTGATAGCATGGAGAGTCTTAAAACATTACAATCCATCATACGAGATACCCCTACCCAGCAATATCCAAGAAGATTTATCATCCAAGTTTGGCAGTTGGCCAGCACTTGAGGACGCACAATTTTTTAAACAAGTTAAAGCCAGCTTTATTAATAATGATTCAAGCTTTATAGAGGGAGACCTCTCTGACATGAAGTTGCGAGTCTATCGAAATGGAAAGCTAGCAACAGAAGTAGATATTCTCTCAAAAGGGAATGAAGGCTCGTGGTGGGAAACACCCGCAGGTTTATACGAAGTGCAAAGCAAAGAAGCTGATCATTTTTCGTCTTTCGGAAAAGTTCATATGCCGTGGAGCATGGCTTTCCAAGGAAACTTCTTTATACATGGTTGGCCCTATTATCCGGATGGCACACCCGTACCAAAGGGATACTCTGGTGGATGTATAAGATTGTCTGACAAAGATGCTAAAGAAGTCTACGACCTAGCTAGCCCTGGTATGCCTGTATTGGTTTTTGAAAAAGATTTCGAGGAGGACGAATTTAAATATGATTTTATTGGAGGACAAATTGATGCAAATAATTTCCTTGGCGCTGATTTAAAAAATAATTTTGTCTTTGCAGAGAAAGGATCTAAAGAGCAGGTTCCGATAGCCTCTCTTACAAAATTGATGACTGCCCTTGTAGCAACAGAATATATAAATATAGAACACGAAGTTGTTATAACTTCTAACGCCTTGGTGCCAACTAGCAAACCACGCCTACAAACAGGTCAAAGAGTGTCTGTTCTTGATCTTCTGTATCCATTATTGATGGAGTCTTCGAACGAAGCTGGGGTAGCTATAGGACAAATATTAGGAATGGATAGGTTTGTAGAACTAATGAATGAAAAAGCCAAAGCAATCGGTATGAAAAACACCACCTTCGTAGATACTACCGACGCCGATCATGAAAACACGTCAACTGCGCAAGACCTTTTCCAATTAGCTAAATATTTATATAACAATCGTAGTTTTGTTTTAGCCATAAGTAGTGGTGTTATAAACAAATCTGCTTACGACCCACCACCATGGAAAGACCTAGAGAACTTCAACGTTTTCGAAAATGATCCTGATTTCGTTGGTGGTAAAGTGGGCGAAAATAATGCAGCTAAAGAGACCCTCCTTGCTGTCTTTGAGATAGAAAAAACTGGTGTTCAAAGACCCATTGTTGCAATAATCCTAGGTTCCGACGACAGAGCAACCGATGCATCGGCGCTCATTAACTACATACGAGGAGGACGCTAGATTAATTTATTTTTTCTAAAGAGGGTCAGAACAAAATAATAGCTTAAAGCACCTATTATAATTCCCGCCAATATGTCGCTAGGCCAATGAACGCCGGCTATTACGCGCGCTACACCAACAAGCAATGTTAGGAAAAGCGCCCACCACCCAGCAGACCGACTGATAAAAAACATAGTCAACGCGATTGGAATCAACAAGGCCATATGACCCGACGGCAATGAACCGCTGGCTACGTGATTAAAGAGGGGCTCTATCTCCAGCGCTACAAAAGGTCTCGAACTTGAGACAAAATTTTCTATTATGTTGGTGATAATTCCCCTTGATAAGATTGCCGCGATTAATCCCAAAGAAAGGTACTGAAAACGATTTTTCCAACGCGGCAAATCATTACCCCAATCTTTTTTTCTAAAAATTTTGACTAGAACGAAAACAATGATGAACCAGACTAAATATTTAGCGAAAAAAATAAAAATCCAATCCAAAACAACAAAGTGGTGAGTTAAAGAATACGCAAACTCGAATATTCTTTGATTCAAAGCGTCCATTATTTCCTAACGTATGGTAAAAGACTCATATAGCGAGCTCTTTTAATTGCTCTAGCTAGACGTCTTTGGTGCTTAGCACAAGTACCAGTATGAATAGGGTCTATTATCTTCAATTGCCCAGAAGTAAAACGACCTATCATCTCTTTTTCCTTATAATCTATATCCCCTAAATTCTGGGAGCAAAAAAAACATTGTTTTTTTCCTTTTTTCATGCCAAAAGTAATTAAATCTTTGATTTAACTTTAGTTTTGAGCATCCCGCCCTCTATGCTCGCTTGTGAGACCTTTGTTTTTTTTATGTATCTAATCGTTTGAATCATTTTATCTTATTCTATATGCCCAGAGGGCGGGATTACAGATTTTGACACTCACTAAAACGGTAAATCTTCTGCTTTTATCTCCTCTCCTCCATCTTCTGATTCCACGTCTATTACTGGGACGTCTTCTTCGACTCGAACATCGGGTTTATTTGCCGGAGCGCTGTCTGCACCGCCATCAAAACTTCTGCCCTGCTCACCACCGCTACGAGGTCCTAATTGAACATTTTCTGTAACTACTTCAGTAGTTCTTCTATTCTGACCATCTTTTCCCTCCCAAACACGAGTCTGAAGTCTGCCCTCAACCATAATAATGCTACCTTTCTTTGAAAATTGATTTACAATCTCTGCCTGTCTTCCCCAAGCCACCACATTGTGAAATTCTGTACTTTCCTTCTTTTCACCATCCTTACCTTTCCAGAATCTATTGGTAGCAATAGAAAAAGATGCCACATTCTCCCCTGACGAAGTAGTTCGAAGTTCTGGATCTGCGGTTAATCTGCCCGCTATAATAACTTTGTTTAAATTCATATAATCTCTTTGATTTATAAACTGCGCTTGTAAGAATTGCAAATTATCCTTCCGCCGAAGGAGTTTGTTGATTGTCCTCGCTTAACTCTTGATCGAACGGTTCAGAAGATAAGGACTCGCTAATTTCTTCAAGCTTTGCTTCTAGGTCCTCATTAGACAAACCTTTTTCACTGGTCGGTTCTGATGATGGTTTCTTCTTTTCGGTTTCTATTTTATGCTCTTTGGCCTGAGGGGCACCCTCTTTCATGAAAGGTGGCGTAATGATTAGGTAGCGCAACACGCCGTCTTCAAACTTAAGAACTTCCTTGAGTTGGTCTATTAAATCCGGAGATGCCTCAAAATGAATACATCCGAAATAAGCAGATTCATGCTTCTTGATTGGATAAGCAAGATTGATGGACTCTATATCGCCTTCGTTCAATATCTCTGCACCTAACTGATTCAAATGCTTAACAAGAACGCCCACACCTTCTTCGCTATGCGTTAGGAATGATATCTCGTAATTTTTTTTATTTTCGGTTTCCATGTTTGAGGTCATTACATCATAGTTATCTAGATTTACTTTTCAACTATTTCACTGCTTATTTGTCTTTTACGTCTTCCAAAGCATCTATCTCTATTTCTTCTTCTTCTGCACCCACATCTCCTCTAATTGCTGTTCCGACAGGCACAAGACGACCTATAATAACGTTTTCCTTAAGGCCCCTAAGGGAGTCTGTGCGTCCTTCGCTAGCTGCCCTAATCAAAACCCTAGCCGTCTCTTGGAATGAAGCGGGTGCCAAGAAGCCATCTGCCGATAGAGCAGACCTGGTTATGCCCAGCAGAAGCTCTTCTCCTTTAGCTGTCTCTTTGTCATTTCCTCTTAATTCACGATTAATCTCTTTAAAACCAGACTTATCCATTATCTCGCCTTCAACAAAATCGGTATCGCCAGTTTTTAGAATGCGAATCCTGTTGAACATTTGTTTAATAATAATGTCCATATGCTTGTCGTGAACCGTAGCGCCTTCTGAAGAATAAATTTTCTGAACCTCTTTAAGGATATATTTATAAGCCTCTTCTTTGTTGCCATACTTAAAGATATCCTTAGGATCTAGATTCCCTTCTGACAAGGCGTCTCCTGGCTTAATCTGGTCTCCTTCTTTAACCAAAATATTCCTCGACCCCGCAACTGGGTATTCAACCACCTTTCCTCTTTTACCGCTAGCAAGTTTTTTCCCAACGTGAATAATGCTCAGAGCGCTATTTGTTTTGTCTATTTTTTCAACCCACCCATCTACTTTAGAAACAACGGCTTTCCATTTTGGACTTCTGGATTCAAAAAGTTCTTCTACTCTGGGCAAACCAGTTGTAATGTCTTCTCCAGAGACACCTCCCGCATGGAAAGTTCGAAGAGTTAGTTGGGTGCCGAGCTCTCCTATAGACTGAGCAGCAACAATACCTATCGCTTCGCCGACACGAACCATCTCTCCACTTCCTAGATCTAATCCAAAACATTTTGAACAAATCCCAAAAAGAGTGTTGCAGGTCATTGGGCTTCTAACCTCTACCGATTCTATATCTGAATTCTGTATCTCTTCGGCGTTTTCCCTAGTAACAACTTGTCCTGCCTTTACTATCACCTTGCGACCCGTCTTAATGTCGTCTAGGGCTACTCTTGAAAAAACTCTATATCCAAAATTCTCGCGGTCTTTACGATGGACTGTTACGCCCTTGGTGGTCTTGCAGTCCTCTTCCCTAATTACCATGTCCTGAGAGACGTCGACGAGTCGACGAGTTAAATATCCCGCTTCGGCCGTCTTAAGAGCGGTGTCTGCTAAGCCCTTTCTTGAACCATGAGTTGAAATAAAGTATTCAAGTGAGTTGTGGCCTTCTTTCAAAGACGATCTAATAGGAAGCTCTATGTCTTCCCCTTTAGGATTACGCACTATACCCTTAATGCCAGCCATCTGGTTAATAGGATTCCAAGTTCCACGAGCACCCGAATCAACTATGATACGTACCGAACCGTTCTCGGGCAAAGATTCTGGAACTAATTCTTTTATTTTGACAAAGACATCTGTCCATATGTCGACGATACGTATTTTACGCTCTTCTTCGCTTAAAAGTCCGTCTCGATAATGTTTGTCAATTTCTGATATTTTTTCATCTGCCTCTTTCAATATTGCTGGTTTTTTCTCAGGGACTATCAAATCTCCCATACCCCAAGTTATCCCAGACCGTGTAGCAAAATCGAAGCCAACCTCTTTAATCTTGTCTAGAATGGCGGCTGTTTTTAAGGAGCCGTATTTTTCTATTAATTCGTTGACTAAGTTGCCTAAAGTCTTTTTGTCCATGGTCTCGTTCGCAAATCTAAAGTCTTCTGGCAACAATTCGTTAAAAACAGCTCTACCACACGTAGTCTCTATTATTTCTTTATTCTTTCTTAGTTTAATGGTTGCATTAATAGCTAACTCGTCGTTATCATAAGCTAGCTTTAATTCATTGACGCTAGAGAATGCTTTGCCCTCTCCTTTGGTTTTTTTAACTGGCTTTGTTAAATAGTAACATCCAAGAACAATGTCTTGGCTAGGAACCGTAATGGCGTCGCCAGATGCAGGCTTAAGGAGATTCAGACTGGAGAGCATCAGAATAGATGCCTCAACTTGCGCTTCGTCAGATAATGGCACATGAACGGCCATTTGATCTCCATCAAAGTCTGCGTTAAAAGCTGAACAGACCATTGGAGGAATACGTATAGAAAGATCTTCGATTAGAACTGGCTTGAAGGCTTGAATACTTAATCTATGTAAAGTCGGAGCACGGTTTAGAAGCACTTTTCTATTAGCAATAACTTCTTCGAGGATTTCCCAAACTTCTGACGGAGCTTGTTCAATAAGACGGTTGGACATCTTAATGTTGTGAGCTAGGCCACGCTCTATGATTTTTTGAATGACAAATGGACGGAAAAGCTCCAGTGCCATAATCTTTGGAATTCCACACTCGTCTAGAGCAAGATGCGGACCAACCGCAATTACACTACGACCGGAATAATCTACTCTTTTTCCGAGCAAGTTCTGTCTAAACCTGCCCTGCTTTCCCTTCAGCATGTCTGACAATGATCTAAGCGGTCGTTTAGCACCAGATGTCTGACGCGTAGCAGACCTTGCGTTGTCGATTAAGGCATCTACTGCTTCTTGAAGCATTCTCTTCTCGTTCACCATAATCACGTCTGGAGCATTAAGGTCCAATAATTTTTTCAGTCGGTTATTACGATTGATTACCCTCCTATACAAATCATTCAAATCTGAAGTGGCATATCTACCTCCATCTAAGGCGACCATTGGCCTAAGGTCTGGTGGAATTACAGGCAACTCGGTCATCACCATCCATTCGGGTCTAACGTTGTTTTTGTTCATAGAACGCACTAGTTTAAGGCGCCTTAGAAGCTTCTTGGTTCGAGTCGCGTCCTTAGTCTCTTCAAGTTCTTTCTCTATTTTTTTAGCTTCCTTAGGTAGGTCTAACCCCTCCAGAACCCTCCTGACGCCCTCTCCACCAGCACCAACGGTGAAAACGTTACTAAACCGCTTGCCGAAATTAAGAAACTCTCGCTCTCCCAAAACACATCCCGGTCTTAGGGAGTTCAGAAAATCTCTAGCTTCGTTTGCGGCGGACTTTAATTCTGTCTTTTTAGCATCTGCACTATCTGTTTCGTGCAAAAATTCTTTATCTACCTCTTGGAGGGCCAACTTTTTCTTTTCTTCATCAACGCCCGTCACCATATAAGCAGCGTAGTAGACAACTTTTTCTATCTTCTGCAAAGATTCGTCAAGCAAAAGCCCTATTCTAGATGGCGTGCTTCTCAAGAACCAAGTATGAACAACTGGAGCAGCTAATGAGATGTGCCCCATGCGTTCACGACGAACAATAGAACGAGTGACTTCAACACCACACTTATCACAGGTCACGCCCTTGAACCTTATTTTTCTATATTTACCACAGTAACATTCCCAATCTTTGGTTGGACCGAATATTCTTTCTGAAAAAAGCCCGTCTTTTTCGGGACGTTGAGTACGATAGTTAATAGTTTCTGGCTTAATAACCTCTCCATAGCTCCAACCCAAGACGTCTTCGGGTGACGCTATTTTTAATCTAAGCGCATTGAATTCTTGTCTATTTCTTATTGTCGGTTGCATGATTATTCTTTTTTTCTAATCTTTTCGACCGATAGACCCAAAGCTTTTAATTCGTTAATCATTACATTAAAAGCGGCGGGGATATTGGGTTTCTTAATTTTTTCGCCACGAATAATCGATTCGTAAACCGATGATCTTCCAACAACATCGTCAGATTTAACTGTCGACATCTCCTGCAAAGTATGTGCGGCGCCATAACCTTCAAGCGCCCACACTTCCATCTCTCCAAAACGTTGACCCCCAAGCTGCGCCTTACCGCCAAGAGGCTGTTGCGTAATCAATGAGTATGGACCGATAGATCTCATATGAATTTTGTCTGTGACAAGGTGGTTGAGCTTCATTAGATACATTACCCCTACGGTTACTTTCCTGTCGAAGGCTTTGCCCGTTCGTCCATCGTATAGAGGAACTTGTCCGTCTTCTGGAAGCCCAGCCAGTTTTAGCTCTTCTCTTATTTGGGGCTCTTTTGCTCCAGCAAAGATAGGTGTTACAGCTCGATAACCCATTTTTTTAGCAGCCCAACCGAGGTGGGTTTCAAATATTTGTCCAATATTCATGCGCGAAGAGACACCCAGTGGGTTTAGGATGATATCAACCGGTGTTCCGTCTTCGAGATATGGCATATCTTCAACTGGACGTATTTGCGAGACAACACCTTTGTTGCCGTGCCTTCCGGCCATCTTGTCACCAGCTTGAATATTCTTGATAGTTGCTACTTGTACATGAATTCTAGAGATCACTCCCGGATCAAGCTTATCTCCTTTGTCTCTTGAAAAAATCTTTACACCAACCACTCTGCCCTTCTTGCCATGAGGAAGGCTAAGAGACGAGTCTTTAACGTCTCTAGCTTTTTCGCCGAAGATAGCTCTCAACAATCTTTCTTCTGGAGTAAGCTCGCTCTCTCCTTTAGGAGAAATTTTTCCTACTAATATGTCTCCCCCTGTAACCGGCGCACCAACCCGAATAACTCCTTCTTCGTCAAGATTCGCAAGCATTGGTTCAGGAGCATTTGGAATATCGCAAGTAGTAAGCTCGGGACCAAGTTTTGTATCTCTTACGTCTGTGTAAAAATCTTCAATGTGTATAGAGCTAAAAAGGCCTTCTTTCTGAACTCTTTCCGAAAGAATAATAGCGTCTTCGAAGTTGCCTCCCTCCCAAGATATAAAAGCAACGGTTAGGTTTTGTCCCAATGCTAAAGTTCCATTTTGAGTTGATTGACCATCGGCTATAATCTGGTCCTTTTTAACTTTCTGACCCTTCGCAACTAATGGCCTGTTTGAGACGGCCATGTTTTGGTTGCTCATTTTAAAATTGGCTAGTGGGTACGTCTTTTTTCTACCGTTTTCTTGTTTGATCACTATATTCTCTGCATCTACGTCTGAAATTTCGCCAGAAGCCTCTGCTTTTACTACATAACCAGAATCTTCGGCAACCCTATCCTCCATGCCAGTACCAACATATGGCGCATCTGGCCTAATAGAAGGAACTGCTTGCTTCTGCATGTTAGAAGCCATGAGGGCCCTGTTAGCATCGTTGTGCTCAAGGAAGGGTATCAGAGAGCTTGCAACACTCACCAGCTGATGTGGAGCAACCTCTACGAAATCTAAATCTTTGGACCTACAAATTCCCGGCTCTCCTTCAATTCTTGCCTCAACCTGCTGTTCATTAATGTTGCCCTTATCATCAATGGCGGTATTGGCTGAAGCTATTTTGTATTTCTTCTCTTCGCCCGCATCCAACCATTTAATCTCACCTGTCAATTTCCCGTTTTCAACCCGACCGTATGGAGTAATTAAGAAACCGAACTCGTTGAGTTTGGCAAAGTTGGCCAAACGGTTAACTAGGCCGATGTTCTGACCTTCTGGCGTATGAATGGGACAAATCCTTCCATAATACGAAGCGTGAACATCCCTAACTTCTATACCTGCTCTTTCACGAGTCAAACCTCCTGGACCCAGGGCGGTAATAATACGTTTGTGCTCAACAGCGGCCAGAGGATTTACTTGGTCCATAAATTGAGACATCTGAGACGAAGCAAAAAACTCTTTAATAACTGCGATTAAAGGTCTTGGGTTAACGAGGCCGGTGGGAGTCGCCTCTGTAATTTCGGTAGTAGACATCCTGTCTTGAGCAATTCTTCTAATTCTTGCGAACCCCACCCTAAGTCTGTCTTTCAAAAATTCTCCCATGTGACGAACTCGCCTATTCTGAAGATCGTCTATATCGTCTGCATGAGCACCAGGAGTATTATTAAGACGGATGATTTCTTTGATAATCGATTCTATGTCCTGTTTAGTAAGAAGGCCGTCTTTTAGATTAAGCTCCAAACGCTGATTCATCTTAAACCTACCTACAGCCGAGAGGTCATATCTGTCTTCTTGGAAAAGCATAGAATCTACAAGCTTTTTAGCATCTTCTGGGGTTGCTAAATCGCCCGGTCGAATACGTTGATAAATTTCTATATATGACTCCTCGAGTGTTTCCGCAGCGTCTTTCTTAAGGGTTGGTTCTATATCTTCTTTAAATATTTTCTTTATTTCTTCTTGGCTAAAACCAAATACTCTTAAGAGGCTCGTTATTGGCACTTTGCGATGTCTGTCTATTTTGACGCCAATAGATTTATCTGGGTCGGTTTCTATTTCAAGCCAAGTACCCCTGCTTGGAATAATTTTAGCTCCAAACAACCTGCGACCACGATAAAGATTGTCTTTAAAATAAACACCAGGGGACCTAATAAGCTGTGAGATAATAACTCTTTCGTGTCCGCTCACAATAAATGTGCCCCTATCGGTCATAACGGGAATATCTCCTAGATAAATCTCTTGCTCCTTTTTCTTGCCAGTTACCTTATTAACTAATCTTACCTTTACCCTAAGTGGGGCTTCATATGTCACTCCCCTAAATCGCGCTTCTTCTTCTGTATGTTTTGCTTCGTCAAAATGATAATCCAAGAAATATAATTCAAGCTCTTTGCCAGAGTAATCTTGAATTGGAGAGACTTCGTCAAAAAGCTCTCTAAGACCCTTCTCGAGGAACCATTTATACGATTCCGTTTGAATAAATTGAAGGTCTGGTTGTTTAATCAACGCTCCCGGATGAGATGAAAAGATCTTCACCGGCAGGGTTGGCTGCTTGTGGGACTTAGTTATGGGCATCTATTAATTTGTGGAGCACTTTTTTGAGTGTCAACCCCGTTAGAGATAGGCCGTAACAAAACGACTATGGAATATCTCTGGCACTCTATCTCTAACGGGGTTAAAACAAAAAGGCCGGATTTCTTGCGGCTTCTATTTCGAACAACCTATTCGCTCAAGTATTTAATAATATTTTGGTTGTGTTCGTCAAGTGTTTTGGCAAATATGGTTTCGCCCGAAACTTGATCTGACAAATAATACCAGTAAGGAGATACCGCTGGGTTAGCAGCCGCCAATATAGAATCGGCACCAGGATTACCAATAGGTCCTGGAGGCAGTCCCCTATACAAGTATGTATTGTACGCGGAATCTATTTTTTTGTCACTAGCTGTAATGGGTAGACATTTTTCTGCGTTTTTGATATAGCAAAGAGTCGCATCTACTTGCAAAGGAACCCCATTCTCTAATCTTTTCCAAAGCACTCCCGAGGCAATCCTTTTTTCTTTTAAATTTTGGACCTCTTTCTCGAGTAATGAAGCCATAATAATTATCTTATGAAGCTCTTCCCCTCTTGCCTCTATACCTATTTTTTCTAATTGACGCCCTAGGTTTTCTTGAAATCTTTCTTTCACAACGGTAACTGTTGAGTCAAGAAAAAATTCATACGTATCAGGAAAAAGATATCCCTCTAACTCGTCTTCTATCTCTCCATCCGTTAGAATGCCTTTTTCCTTAAGCGCTTCATTAACTTCGGCCACGCTCCACCCTTCTATTATCGTAATTTCTGCACGAGGGGTCTCTGGAATTGTGTAATATTGAATAACTCGCCACACAAAAAATGCTCCCGAAAGGAGCAAGACGATGCTCGATGTTAAAATTATTTTCTTCATTTAAGCCCTAGCTCTTTTCTCTGTAATTCCCTGAACAATACCTATCAATAAGGCTACGGTCAATAAATTGCTTCCTCCATAACTTACAAGCGGTAAACCAACTCCAATTACTGGCAAAAGCCCGGTGGCTGAACCTAGATTGATTATAAAATGTGTCATCAACATCAGGGCCGTTCCCAAAGATATAAAACGAGCGAAATTGTTCGTAGAATCCCTACCTAAAATAAGCAACCTATACACCAGATACATAAATGCCCCTATAAGAAGTAACCCTCCTAAGAACCCCCACTCTTCAACAAAAGTAGAAAAGATAAAATCTGTGTGAGCGGCAGGCAAAAATCCTAGATGCGCCTGCGTTCCCTGTCCAAAACCTTTTCCAAAAACTCCACCCGAGCCAATAGCAATCTTTGACTGAATGATGTTGTAATTCACGCCAAGAGGATCTACCTCGGGACTAAAAAGAGCTGCTATTCTATTTTTCTGATAGTCGGCCAACAAAAAACTCCATCCAATAGCTCCAACTAATATAAATATGAAGAATGCGACTAGAAGATGTTTGTGTCTAATCTCGCTAAGAAGCAGGTAGCCAAACCATATGCCAAAAAAAACCAAAACCGTTCCTAAGTCCGGTTGCATCAACACTAAAATAGATGGAATTAAGAAATAGACAAACGAAGTGACGATAATGCTTAACCTTGCGATGGCTACATGGCGTAAAGCAAAAAAGCTGGAGAAAAATAAAATAAGAGCAGCCTTCATAAACTCCGAAGGTTGAATCTGAAAAACTCCAAGCTGTATCCAGCTGCGCGCACCGCTTATCTCAGGTGCTAGAAAGTGAGTTGCAATAAGAAGCAATAGGCAAAATCCATAAAAGCCGTAAATAACCCATTTATAACTTAGGATGGCTTTTAGATTTAAGAGGGGCAAACCGACCGCCATTAAAATAGTGGGAATCAACCAAACTGCCTGACGACTAAAAAGTTCACCCCCAGATGAAGCTAGAGCTAAAAATCCAGAAAGAAGAAGAATAAATGTAGCACCCAAAAGAGGGAGGTCAATTTTAGATATGGCCTTAGATATCATAATTAACTGGCATTTACGAAAGCACTTCCCAGAGTATTTCTACGTCCAAATCTTCCAAAGATATATCAAGAAGAGGCATAAAGATATCAAAATCGTCGCTCTTAAAAGCGCCTAAATTGTTGAGGATGGTCGAACCTGCATTAATCAGTTTTCCTTCTTTATCAAAAATAAGAGCGCTTAGCTTAATAGATGTGGTATCTCTTCCAGAAATATTAGTAACCACTCCTTTTGCTTTCGTAGCGTTTTCCGTTAGCTCAATCTTTGGTTGTCATATTAAAATTTCGTAG
>JAHJZF010000052.1 GCA_018826645.1 Patescibacteria group bacterium
TAACGAGATAGATGCTTGACTAGGATTAGAACTCAGATAAATACCGCCGGTTCTAACTAAATCAAAGTTTTCAAAATCCACACGAAGACCTCTTGAATAGAGGATTACGAAAGTCCCTAGAATTAGGAAAAGTATTACAAAAAAATAAAATAGAAACCGTCTAGTCTTAATGGACATTAATCCCTATAATAAAGAAGGTGAAATTTATTGTAAACGGCGGAAAAAAATTAAAAGGGGAAATCGACGTTAGGGGCTCTAAAAATGCAGCTCTGCCTGTGTTGGCGGCTACTCTGCTGACCCAGAGAACCTGCACCATAGATAATATCCCTGTGATAAAAGATGTTCTGACTTTCATAGAGATTATTCAAAGTATGGGTGGTGACGTTCGGTGGTTGAGCGAAAGAAAAGTTAGGATTACTAATAAAAATATAGATCCGAATAGAATCTCGCGCGACCTAGTCCGGAACATCAGGGCTTCTATATTATTAATCGGCCCTCTTCTAGCAAGATTCGGAGAAATTAAAATAAGTTTGCCTGGCGGTTGCCATATAGGACCTCGCCCCATGGATATACATTTAGATGCTTTTAAGGAGTTGGGGTTTAGTGTTACGTATAATAAAAATGGAGAGTATTACCACATTAAAAGAACAAAAAATATTCATAAAAAAGAAATTACACTTAAGGGATTAACGGTTACGGGAACAGAGAACATGTTAATGTATGCTGCTATTCACCCTCTTAAAATAAATATCGCTGCCTTAGAGCCTCATGTTGAAGATCTTGGAAAACTTCTAGTTAAACTTGGGGCAAAAATAAAAGGATTTAACTCTCACACCTTAGAAGTAATTAAGCCTATCCAAAAAACGGGAAGCGCCGTCGAACATACTGTTATGTATGACCCAATTGAAGCAGGAACGTTTATTATTTTAGGAGCAGCAACGAAAAGTGATATTAAGGTTAAAAATGTCCCAGTAGAATCTCTCACCCTTACCTTTAAAAAACTCGAAGAGTTTGGCGTTATTCTTGAGATTAAAGGAACGAATGTTTTTGTTAAGGGCAGTCGTTCTAAACTAAAGGCGGTATCTAAACTAATCACTAAGGAATATCCTGGAATACCTACAGATTTACAAGCCCCATTTGGCGTTCTGGCCACACAGGCAAAGGGAGAAACTCTTATATTTGATACAATTTACGAAGGGCGTCTTAAGTATTTATACGAACTTGATAAGATGGGGGCCTCTGTTAATATTCTAAGCGCTCATAAGGCCATAATTAAGGGGCCTCAAAGCTTGGTCGGAAAGAACGTAGAAAGTATCGACTTAAGGGCGGGAGCAACCCTGATTATAGCGGCATTGGTTGCTAAGGGAGAAAGCGTTTTGCATGGAGCCGAGCAGATAGACCGAGGATACGAAAAGATTGAAGAAAGGTTAACCAAGTTAGGGGCAGACATTAAAAGAGAAGAATAAGAAATGTTAACAAGAAAAATAGGCATAGATTTAGGCACCACCAATACAGTTGTTTTTGTACCGGGCAAAGGTTTTGTTATTAATGAGCCCACCATTGTTGCTCTTAATGCTCCGGATAATACCGTCTTGGCTGTTGGTAGAGAAGCTAAGCAAATGATTGGCAAGACGCCTGGCGATATTAGGGCATATCGCCCATTAAAAGACGGCGTTGTGGCTGACTATTATATTACCAGAGCAATGTTGAGATATTTTATTGTTAAAGCGGTCGGGTCTTTTAATATTATTAAGCCAGACGTAACTATATCTGTACCGGCGGGTATTTCTCCGACAGAAAGAAGAGCCGTTCAAAACGCCGCCATTGAAGCCGGGGCAAAAAATGCTTATTTAGTAAGAGAGCCTTTATTGGCAGCTCTTGGTGCTGGCATCACAATCAATTCTTCTTCTGGAAATATGATCGTTAACATAGGAGGAGGAACGGCCGAAGTAGCTGTCATCTCCTTAGGTGGAATAGTCGCGTTCGCCAGCTTGAGAGTTGCCGGCAATAAACTTGATCAATCCATCATAGATTATGTTAAGAAGACGTATTCTGTTTCTATCGGCGAACAAACCGCAGAGGCAGTTAAAATAGCTATTGGGACAGCGGTGCCCTCTAAGAACAAGCTAGAATTTCAATTAAGAGGTCGTGATTTGGTGTCAGGACTACCGAAAGATTTAAGTATTAATTCAAATGAAATAGCAGAAGCTATCAATCCATTTTTAATGGACATAGCCAATTCTGTTCAAGGAGTTTTTAACGAAACACCGCCGGAACTTGTGGCGGATGTTATGGAGAAGGGTATTATCTTGTCTGGAGGAAGTTCCGGTCTTAAAAATATAGACGAATTCTTCAAAAGACTTCTTGGTGTTCCTGCGTATGTTGCGGAGGAACCAATCCTTTGCGTGGCTAAAGGCACAGGCATTATCCTTGACCATTTAGACGTTTATAAAAAAACCCTCCTCAGCAAAAAATAATTCAATGCTGGTGGGTCATAAGGATAAAGTCGATATCTTCAAAAAACTTATAGAAAGTAACGGGCTTGCTCATGGATATCTTCTATTCGGAGAAAGTTCTGTGGGTAAATTTCTTTTCGCCAAATCTTTAGCCAATTTTCTTGAGAATCATCAATTCGAAGAACCCGAACATCCTCTTAAAGAAGTTCTGATTTTAGCTCCAGAAGACGGCAGTATTGGTATAAACCCTATAAGAGATGCTAAACAGTTTCTTTCGAGAAAGCCTGTTCTTTCATCAAGAAGAGTCTTGATTATTGATGAGGCAGAAGCTATGACTAATCAAGCGCAAAATGCCGTGCTCAAATTAGCGGAAGAACCACCAGAGAACAGCCTCATTATTATCATAACGTCTGGACTAGAGGCTATTTTACCAACCTTAAAATCTCGTTTGCAAAAGATATATTTTCTCAGATTAAAATCTAGTGAAATCGAAAAACTTTTATTGAAGAAATATGGCCTATCAGCTCCGAAGGCAAAATCTCTTGCAGAGAGCTCGTTCGGCAAACCCGGTTTAGCGGTACGAAGCCTTGATAATAACGTAGCAAAGGAAGCCGAGAAGCTTGCAGACAATCTCTTTAAAAATCCTTCTGAAAAAAGAAAGATTATAGAAGCGGTTGCCAAAGACGGCCAATTAATGAATGAATTTTTAATCAAAGTTATCACCAGACTATCAAGGGATCCTATTAAAAACGTTCAAGTTTTAAGTAAGATTATGGACAGGATGGTAAAGATGTCGGACTTTACAACGAACAAAAGACTCCAACTAGAATCAGCATTATGGAACATTTAGTCATGACGGAAAAAAGATTCAATGAAATAATAGAAATCCTTAAAGAAGGGCTTCAAACTATTAGAACAAATCGCCCTAATCCAAAGTTAATAGAAGACGTGAAGGTTAATTATCTTAATCAGTTTATTCCAATCAAGCAGTTGGGCTCAACCAATATAGAAATTCCACGAGATTTAGTAGTTAATGTCTGGGACCAAAGTGCGGTTGCTCCTATCGTAAGTGCAATCGAGAGCGCTAATTTAGGGGTGGGCGTGTCGAGTCAAGGCAAAACAGTAAGAGTTACCTTGCCCGCCTTAACCGAAGAAAGGAAACAGGAGTTAGTAAAACTCGTAAAATCTATATCTGAAGAAAATCGAATTAAAATGAGGCTTGAGAGAGACGAAGCCGTTAAAAAAACTAAAGACCTTAAAGATGAGGACGAACGTTTCAGAGCTAAAGAAAAACTACAAAAATTGGTGGACGGTTTTAATAAAATGGCCGATGAGCTGACGGCAAAAAAGACTGAAGATATTCTTGGATAAATTATGATAATCTTCTTAACAATTTTCTTCTTAGCAATTTTAATATTGGGACACGAGTTCGGCCACTTCATAGTGGCTAAAATGTTAAAAATAAAAGTTGAAGAGTTTGGCATTGGATTTCCGCCTCGCCTTTTTGCCAGAAAATTTAGAGAGACGGAATATAGCCTTAACCTCTTGCCATTTGGCGGGTTTGTTAGAATCTATGGAGAAGATGCTCTTAATACAAAAGAGGTCAAAGACAAGAAAAGGAGCTTTTATTACCAATCTTTTATTAAAAAAGCACTTGTTATTTCGGCGGGTGTCATTATTAACATACTTATTGCTTGGATAGCTTTCAGCGTAGTCTTAAGTGTTGGCATGCCGGGTGGCATATTTATAAATGACGTCGTAGAGGGTAGTCCGGCATATCTTGCAGGGTTTGAGGCGGGAGAATTTATAGAAGGTTTTGAATCTGCAGATGAATTCCTTTCTTATATTGATGCTCATCTTGGAGAAGAAATAGTTATAAACGATAAAGCTGTTACTCCCCGAATTGATACTCCAGAAGGCGAGGGTCCGTTGGGTATTGGCATTTTGCCGTCGGGCATAGACCCAACTCCTTTTCCACAAAATATATGGCTGGGCTTAAAAACAGCCCTTAGAACCTTGGGGCTTATATTTATCGCATTGGGTTCTATGCTTTTTGGCGCTCTTTCGGGAAATTTCGAAGCGCTAAGTCAGGTTTCGGGCCCTGTTGGCGTTTTTAACATCGTTAAGGACGCAGGACAATTGGGTTCTATCTATTTTGTTCAATTGGTTGGTATCATTTCTTTAAACCTAGCCGCGCTGAACACCATACCTTTTCCAGCTCTCGATGGCGGTCGTTTGCTTTTTATAGCTTTGCAAAAAATCTTCGGAGACAAGATACTTAACAAAAGAACAGAGATAATAATTAATGTTGCCGGATTTTTGTTCTTAATCGCACTTATGATAGCGGTTACAATTAAAGATATAATAAGCTTGTAATGAAACAGTCAACGCTTTATACCAAAACGCGTAAAACTTTGCCCAAAGATGAGGTGGCTCGAAATGCCCAACTCCTATTAAAGGCTGGTTTTTTACACAAAGAGATGGCCGGCGTTTATTCCTATCTGCCATTAGGACTGCGCGTTCTTAAGAAAATCGAGGCAATTATCCGAGAAGAGATAAACTCTATCGGTGGGCAAGAGTTATTTATGAGTGCCTTGCAAGATCCTGAAATTTGGCGAAAAACAGATAGGTGGAGTGATGGAGCCATAGATGTCTGGTTTAAAACAAGGGAAGAGCGTTTTGGTCTTAGTAATACTCACGAAGAGCCTATCACCGCTCAAATGAGTCATCATATCCAATCGTATAAAGATCTGCCGATTTATGCTTATCAATTCCAGACAAAGTTTCGCAATGAACCACGAGCTAAGAGCGGACTTTTAAGGACGAAGGAGTTTGTTATGAAAGACCTATATTCTTTTAGCGCCAACGAAGACGACCTTAACAAATTTTACGAAATTGTTAAGAAAGCGTATATGAAGATTTTTAATAGAGTGGGCTTAGGTCAGAATACTTATCTTACATTCGCTAGCGGAGGACCGTTTTCAAAATATAGCCACGAATTTCAAACGCTTTGCGAAACAGGAGAAGACACAATCTTTTTAGACAAGAAAAAGAAAATTGCAATTAACAAAGAGGTAATGAATCAGGCGGTTCTAAAAGATTTAGGCATTAATAAAAAGGACCTAAAAGAAGAGAAGGCCATTGAGGTAGGGAATATATTCAAACTAGGAACTAAATTCTCTAAACCGCTTGGCTTAATGTATAAAGATAAGCAGGGCAGAGAACACCCCGTAGTTATGGGAAGCTATGGTATCGGTCTTGGAAGATTAATGGCGACCGTAGTTGAGGTATCGGCAGATGACAATGGAATGATCTGGCCAGAAAGCATTGCTCCATACAAAGTACACTTAATCGAGCTTAAAAAGGGGTTGGGGACCGAACTTTACAAAAAGCTTATGCAAAGTAATGTTGAGGTGCTTTATGACGATAGAGATGCTTCGGCTGGAGAGAAATTGAAAGACGCAGATCTAATTGGCACTCCACTTAGACTTCTCGTGAGCGAAAAGACGGGGAATAAAGTTGAGGTAAAAAAACGTAATTCAAAAACATCCAAATTTCTAACTCAGAATGAAACTATTCAAGAATCTCTATAAAAGCGTTGGCATCGACCTTGGCACTACCAACTTCCTTGTCTATTTAAGGGGGCGAGGGATTGTTGTAGACGAGCCGACTCTTGTGGCTATTAATAATAGAACTAATCAAATTTTAGCTATCGGCGAAGAAGCCAAGAAAATGCTTGATCGGACTCCCTCTCACGTGACCTTGGTTAAACCGCTAATCAATGGCGTTATTTCAGATTTTGAAATGACCCAAGAAATCATCAGACATTTTCTTAGAAAATTAGGTGGTTCTAGCGTATTTTCTCGTTATCAAACGGCCGCCGTAAGTATTCCTACTAATTTAACTGAGGTTGAAAGGAAATCCGTTGAAGATGCCGTCGTATCTGCGGGCGTTTCAAAAGTTCTTCTTGTAGAAGAGCCGATTGCAGCCGCCATAGGTACGCGCTTACCGATAGAGGACCCTTCGGCCAATATGATAGTTGATATAGGCGGGGGAACTTCTGAAATATCGATTATTTCAGTTGGCGGAGCAGTAATATCTAAAAGTTTGCAAACTGCAGGTCAAAAATTTAACGACGATATAAGCAGGTTTATCAAAAATGAGTACAAACTCCTTATAGGCGAACCCACCGCCGAAGCTTTAAAGATAAACGTAGGTTCAGCATTGCCAGTAGAAGAAAAGCTCGAAATGAATGTTAGGGGGCGTGATGTTGCCACAGGTCTTCCGAAAGAAGTAGTAGTAAGAAATCCTCAGGTGAGAACCGCCCTTCAAAAATCTCTTAAAAATATCTCTGACAGCATTAAGGTCATACTTGAAGATTCTCCGCCAGAACTTGTTGGAGACGTGCTTGAAAAGGGGATATATCTTTCTGGTGGAGGCAGTCTTCTAAGAGAGATAGACAGGTATTTAGCTAGAGAGATCCAAGTAGAGACTAGGGTTGTCGACGACCCTCTTACCTGCGTCATTAGGGGTTTAGGTATTATTATTGAAGACATACCTCGATACGAAACAATCCTTTCTAATCAAGAGAGACCCAAGCCTATTAATTTATAATGCGAGGGCGTTATCCAATAATTGGATTAATTTTAATCCTAGTTATATTTATTGTCGGAGGAGGCAATTTTTTTGAATTTAAACTTTCTGCAAGCCAAAGCATTAATAATTTCTTTAAACACTTATCTCCATATTCAGATTTAAGAATCAGAATATCTGAACTGGAAAGAGAAAATGAAGATTTGAAGGCGCGTCTTTTTATTGAAGAAGTTTTGTCAGAATCTTCTGTAATAGTCTATTCGAGTCAACCCTTTAACAATCGCAGCGAAATAGCTCTCAATATTGGCAGTGATAGTGGGGTTTCAGAGGGAGATGTGGTAACCCAAGGAAACAATATCTTGGTGGGTAGAGTTAAGACGGTGAGGCCTCAACTTAGTATAGTGACAACTATCTTTGACCCAAGTTTTGAAACCGCCGTTCGAATAGGTGCTGGTTCTGTAGATGCACTTCTTAGGGGGGGCAACCAATTAACCCTAGATTTAATTCCACCAGATGCCATTATAGAAAGTGATTCAATTGTATTCACGGCGGGCATGGAATTTCCGTATGGACTAGAGGTGGGAAGGATTATAGAAACTAGAAGGGACGAAGGAGGTGTTTTTAGAACAGCAAGCGTCGAACCAGGTTTTGAGGTAAAGACACTTAGAAATGTTGTTGTTCATCTTTAGCTTATTAATTGTTTCTCTTCTCTCGTTGGGACAGCTAAATCATTTTCTAGAAATTGGAGGAATTCAACCTGATTTTGGTTTAGTGTTTTTAGTTACTTATGCATTTTTTGAGAAAGACTGGTTAAGACGTTCTGCCCTTATTTTGCTCACGATTTTTTTGTTAAATTTCGAACCAATTTTTAATTTAGAAACACTTTTTATAATAACCATCCTTTTTGTTTCCGTAGCCCTTGTTGATTATATAAAATGGCAACCCGTATTAAGTGGTACTTCAATCGTTTTTATAGGAACAGTCTTTATGAATCTTTATACATTTCAACCCAAGGTTGTTCTATTGGAGACAATTTATAATTTTATTTATATAGGGATATTCGCTCTTTTATTAGTTTTTATAAAAACTAAATCTCAAAAGAATGTCTAAAAAGAGAAAGGCTCCTAAAATTGATTTTGACGAAGTTATATCGGATAGCGTATCGATTTCTCAATTTAACTTAGTCGAACAACTCATTAGCAATAAAATATTTTCTTGGTTCCTTGTTGGGTCCTTTTTGGTTGCCGGAATTTTTACAAGTAGAATTTTTGGGATGTCGGTGCTTAAGGGAAGTGATTATTTTGAAAGAGGACAATCCAATGTCTATCAGAATATTCCCCTAATCGCTCCTCGAGGAAATATAGTGGATCGTTACGACAATCCAATTACGGGAAATAAAGTTGTTTTTAGCGTGTTTCTTCACGTAGACCAAATGATTAAAAACAAAGAGGAAGTAGCGGTGTTAAAGGCTGTTCAAGAGATTTTAAACGTTGAGGAAGGCGTTGTCCTTGACCTTATCCGCAACACAAATCTTGAAGACGTAACTGATATTATCATTGCCGATGAACTTTCCAGAGAACAGGTAATCTCCATCGAAAGTCTAGGCCTAAGGTCGTTAAACGTTGAGCAAAGCTTTAAGAGGGACTATATAAATCCAGCTTTTGCTCATCTTGTTGGATATGTTGGCCTTGTTTCGGGTAGTGATCTTAGAAGTAATGACGACCTTGTCCTCAACGACTACATCGGCAGAAAAGGATTAGAGATTCAATACGATTCAATTATTAGGGGAGAGAACGGCAAGGTTACTATCTTCAGGAACTCGAAGGGGGAAATAGAAAAGATTCTAAGAACCAAAGAACCTATTCAGGGGCAAGAGCTCAAAACGACTATAGACGCTGAATTGCAGCAATATTTTTATAATAGGATGATAGAAGCTCTGAATAATTTGGGCAGAACATCTGGTGTGGGAATTGTGATGAATCCTGCAACGGGGGAAGTTTTAGCCCTTCTTAGTTTTCCAAGTTTTGATGGTAATAATATCTCGGAATATTTAGATAGAGATACACAACCACTTTTCAATAGAGCAATCGCTGGTGTTTATAACCCGGGTTCAACCATTAAACCAATGCACGCTTCGGCTGCTTTGCACGAAGGAATAATCAGTCCAGAAAAACAAATCTACTCAGCAGGGTATATAGAAATACCCAATCCATATAATCCCTCTCTCGCCAGTAAGTTTGTTGATTGGAAGGCTCATGGCTGGGTAGACGTCCGCTCAGCCCTAGCTCGTTCGAGCAACGTGTATTTCTATGTTATCGGTGGAGGATTTCAAGACCAAGTCGGTCTAGGCATCGAACGTCTCTATAAATACTGGGATAAATATGGCTTTAATCAAGTAACCGGTATAGATATGCCAGGAGAGTCAGTCGGCTTTCTTCCTCGACCTGAAGAAAAAGAAGAGAGGAGCGGAGAAATATGGCGCATAGGAGATACGTATAACGTTTCGATAGGTCAAGGAGATCTCTCCATAACGCCCCTACGACTAATGACAGCTATTTCAGCTATTGCTAATGGAGGGGAGTCATATAAACCGCACATCAAGAAAGATATAGATAAAGATGTTCTATTTGATATATCTGATATGAAAGACGCACTGGTCTATGTAAAAGAGGGGATGGTAGACGCGGTTACTAAAGATTATGGAACAGCTAATTTATTACAGAATATTTCTATGTCAATTGGCGCTAAAACTGGTAGCGCTCAAGTTGCTAACAACGCTAGAACCAACGCCCTTACAGTTGCATATGCATCAAAAGATGCAGAGTCTCCTTCAGAGATAGCAATATTAGTACTTGTTGAAGATGCTCGTGAAGGAAGTCTAAATACAGTCCCAATAGCGAGGGATGTGCTCCAATGGTACTATGACAATAGAGTAAACCTAACGGAAAATGCCGAAGAATAAATACGAGCTTCGCCAAAACCTAACTTCAAAAGAGTGGATTATTTTCTCTACTAATAGAGGAAGTAAGCCAAGCGATTTTAGCATTAAGAACGAGCTTAAAAAACAACCCAAAAGAGGTTGTGTTTTCGAGAATCCAGAGAAGGCGGGTGGGGGACTTATAAAAGCTTTTCCTGATAATAAAAATTGGCACCTTAAAGTCGTCCCTAATAAATTTCCATCAGTCGTATTTAGCAAAAAAAAAGCAATTGTCAAAAATAGGGGACCATTTAAATATATAGATGGTTTCGGTCATCACGAACTAGTAATTACTAAGAATCATGACAATAATTTTCCGAATCTTTCGATTGAAGACGCAAATTTACTCTTTAATGTTTTCAGAGAGCGCTACCAAAACATAGCTAAAGATAAAAATACGGCTTATATATCTATTTTTCACAATTGGGGACCTAGGGCGGGGGCATCTATTTATCATCCTCATTATCAAATCCTTTCAACTCCCGTCGTTCCCCTTGAGGCAGAAAGGCACCTTTCGAATGCAAAAAATTTTAAACAAAAAGAAGGGGTTTGCGTTCATTGCCAACAGATTAAACTCGCGCAATCTGATAAAGATAGGATTATCCACGAGGACGAGCTTTCAATAGCATTTGCTCCATATGCGCCACAGGAACCGTTTGAATTTAGGGTCTCACCTAAAAATCACTCTCCCTATTTCGAAGACGCTAGCGAATACGAAGTGCACTCTGTAATCAAAAGTTTGCAAACGGCACTTGGTAAATTAGAGAAAAAGATTAATAAAGCTAATTATAATTTTTATTTTCGAACTTCTCCGGTTAAAGATAAAAATAATTACAAATTTTACCATTGGCACATTCAGATTGTTCCTCGACTTAATATATCGGCTGGCTTTGAATTGACTACGGGCATGGAGGTCAACAGTATCTTCCCCGAAGACGCTGTCAAAATTTTGAACAGCAAATGATAGAACACATCTTAGAGGTCATCTCAACATTCGTTTTAGCAATAATAGAATCTTCTGGGTATTGGGGGGTTTTTATTTTGATGGCTGGAGAAAGCGCCAACATGCCAATTCCTTCCGAAGTTGTGATGCCGTTCTCTGGCTTTTTAGTATCAACTGGTGTTTTTAGTTTTTGGCCCGTAGTTTTCGTAGCTACCCTTGGTCAACTGAGTGGTTCTCTTGTCTCATATTATATTGCGACTCATTTTGAACGATGGACTCGTAAATGGGTTTCGCACAGTCCATACTTTGTAAAATCTAAAGAATGGTTTGGAAAATATGGAGCAAGCACAGTGTTTTGGAGTCGTCTACTTCCAATAGTCAGAACTTTTATATCGTTTCCGGCCGGCCTTTTTAGGGTTAATATTTGGAAATTTTCGATATATACATTCGTTGGAACATTAATCTGGACCATTCCTCTTACGTATCTCGGTGTTTATTTCGGTGAGAACTGGCAAGTCTTTGAACCAATCTTTAGAAAATTCGATATACTAATAGGAATAGTCTTGGTGACTGGAATTTTCTACGCCATCAAGCTTCACTTCAAGAAAACTAAATGAAAAAATTAATAGTCGCCAATTGGAAGCTTAACCCCGAAAGCGCAAAAGCAGCCGAAAGCTTGGCTAGACTCGAAGATAGAAGCGGTGTGGTTATATGCCCTCCAACCATATATCTCGCTCCTTTGAAGAAGGTGCTTAAAAGAGCTAAATTGGGCGCTCAGGACGCTTTTTGGATAGAGGAGGGTCCTTATACCGGAGCTGTCTCTCCAAGCCAATTAGTAGATTTGGGGGTGAAGTACGTAATAATAGGACACAGCGAAAGAAGGTATCTATTGCAAGAGAGTGATGAAGTCATAAATCAGAAAGTTGAAACAGCCCTTAAGGCTGGTTTGCAAGTTATTTTATGTATAGGAGAAGATTTAGAATCACACGAAAAAGGAAGCGATCAAACAAGGCTCTTTATTGTAGATCAACTTGGGAGAGCTCTTAAGAACGTCAAATCAAAATACTTCAAAAATATAGTAATAGCTTATGAGCCGGTATGGGCGATATCAACTTCGAACAGTGGATTGGAAGATGCGCCGGACGAGTCTAAGAAAATAATTTCTCTTATTAAAACATTCTTAAAAAAACGATACTTAATGCATAATCCGCGTGTAATGTATGGCGGATCGGTTAACGCAGAAAATTTTGACGAGTATTTAGCGGACGACTTGATTGACGGCGTCCTAGTCGGAAGCGCTAGTCTTAACCCAAGAGAATTTAATAAAATACAAACATGATATTAGGTGTAAATTTTGAGAAGCGCGATATTAAAGCTGGTATCTTTGCCTCGGTACTCGTATTTATTTTTTCATATCCGACTCTCAACAATATAGACTTCATAAATCAACGTGGAAGATTGATAGTACTAGCAGTTGCTTTCGCTATTGGCCTATTAGTTATAAAAGGACTTTATTGGACGAAGTTTTTAAGTCGTTGGTGGGCTCCTTTTTGGCAGATTGGTAAGTTTATTGTAGTGGGCGGTCTAAACACATTTGTTGATTTCGCTGTTCTAAATCTTTTAATAAGCTTAACTGGTCTCACGGCTGGATTACCGTTTACTCTTTTTAAGACACTGGCTTTCACCGTCGCTGTTATTAATAGTTACTATTGGAATAAATACTGGACATTTGAAGCAGTTCAAACGAAGGATAAGAAAGAATTCCTAGAATTCTTAATCGTTAGCCTCGTTTCTCTTGGAGTTAATGTAGGCACAGCAAGTTTCGTGAACTCTATAGACCCTATCGGAGGATTGACTGCGATAACTTGGGCTAATGTTAGTGCGCTTATGGCAACCTTTACGGCATTAGCAGTGAACTTTATTGGTTATAAATTCTTAGTTTTTCGCGAGAAAGATTCGTTTAAAACTCGTTAGGGGTTGATTTTTGTTGGGGTTTGTGGTATAAAGCAATCAGAGTGAGTGTGTTCCAAAATCAACGTAAGTTAATTTAGGAATCATTCTAAGCCTCACTGATTTTTGCCCCGGCCCCAAACCGGGGCAAAAATTTATGATATAAATAAAGAAAGATGACATACCTATTAAGAATCGGCCTAGACATAGCCGAAAAGAATCCTTCTCGGCATGCTCGTTTTATAGATGCAGTTCAAAGTATTAAGCACGTTTCTAGGCCAATTAATAAAATTGTCTTATTAGCTCATCGTGGACGGCCCGACGGAAAGATTGTCTCGAAGCTAAGCCTTAGAAGGTTTGTTCCTTATCTTAATAAGGCATTGGGTAAAAAAGTAATCTTTTTGCCTAGCACCAACCTTTTAAAAAGTAGTGGCATCATCAAGACTTCTCCTAAGGGGAGCATCTTCCTTTTAGAGAATGTGCGCTTCTTCAAAGGAGAAATTGATAATTCTCAAAAGTTTGTAGGAGGTCTTGCATCTCTCGGTGACAGTTATATTATCGATGATTTTTCCGATGCTCACAGAAGGCATGCATCAACTTATGGACTTGCTAAAGAATTGCCTGGAAAGATGGGGCTACATTTAAAAGAGGAACTTTCTCATTTGAGCAAGGCAATCAATTTTCCAAAAAGGCCGAACATATTGATATTGGGAGGAGCAAAAGCTAATGAAAAAATAGCTATCGCCTCGAAGATGCTAAAGAAAGTAGACTATATCTTACTCGGAGGCGTATCTGCCAACAATTTTTTGAAAGCTAGGGGAGTAAATATAGGCAAATCTATCTACGACAAACAGGCGATGCTATTAGCCAGCAAGTTAGCTAATAGAGAAAAAATAGTTACTCCCGTAGATTGGATTTTAAGCAAAGACGCTATTGTTGATATTGGCCCCATGACGATTAATGAATATAAAAAGATTATTGCGGATGCAAAAACTATTATTTGGAACGGCCCAATGGGGCGCTCAGAAAATCTGAAGTTTAGGAATGGCACTGTTCAAATTAAAAAAGCCGTTTTCGTTAATAAAAAAGCTGACGTAATTATTGGAGGAGGGGATACATTAGCCTCTATGGAGATCAAGAGTCCTCCTAAGAATGTATTTATTTCGACCGGTGGCGGTGCTATGTTAACATTCTTGGCAGGTAAAAAACTTCCAGTCGTAGAAGTTATGAAATAAAAAATGGATATAAAATATAAACATTTCGACACACTATTAAGCGAGCGCGATTTGTGTTTTGTAGATACAGAGACTACCGGCTTCGAGCTTGATAAAGAGCTTCTTGAGATAGGAGCAGTTGTGGCAAAAGCCAATACTTTTGAAAAAATAGATGAGATAGATATCAAAATAAAACCGAGCCATATTGAAAATGCGTCACCAGAAGCGCTAGAGATAGTTGGCTACAACGAAGAAGAGTGGGAGAAAGAAGGCGTGAATGCTAAAAAGGGACTTAGAATGTTTTTAGACTTTGCCGAGAACACTATTCTTGTAGCGCAAAACCTACCTTTCGATTGGATGCACATTCAAAAGGCTCTTGAAGAACATGAACTACAACCGACATATCACTATAAGGGCTTAGATACTTTTTCTTTAGGTTGGTTAATGTTGGGAGACAAGGCAGAATTTACTAGACTCTCTTTAAAAGAAATGGCAGATTACTTCAAGATTAATATGGGCACTCATCACAGGGCGATAGACGATGCAAGAACAGCGTATGAAATCTTTTTGAAATTAGTGAAGACGTATGACGGCAAAAGATAAATATCTAATTAATACGGACGGAGGTTCGAGGGGCAACCCCGGACCATCTGCAATCGGTGCAGTCGTTGGAGGCAGGGGATACTCCGAAGCCATCGGCATCACCACTAATAATGTGGCTGAATATAACGCCGTTATTTTCGCTCTTAAAAAGGCCAAGCAACTTCTAACTAAAGCTAAGGCAAAAACGACACATATTGAATTGCGAACAGACA
>JAHJZF010000053.1 GCA_018826645.1 Patescibacteria group bacterium
AGAGAGCGCTTCGGAATTGTAATACTAGAGATATCTAAAAGACTTTTCTGGCGAATCTGTTTATATAATAAGTTCTAACAGCCCCTACTAGTTTCTGGTCTCGAGGATTTGGGATATAATTTTAGATATGGGATTTGATTCATTTCCAAAAATAGAAGACTCAGATGGAGAGGAGCTAGAAGAAGAACTCTCTCCAGAAGAGAAGCAAAAAAAACTTGCTTATTCAATTGAGAACCTTGGCGTGCAGGGCGAACAGATTATTGATATTGCGCCAGAAATTCGTGAACAATTAGAAGAAGTCCACGAATTTATCGATCCAGAGACAAATTGCAGAATAGAATATTTACTTGTTAATCCCGATGCTGAAAAAGGCACAATATTAGTTAATAGTGATTTCTCTGCAGATTCTGAGAATAAACCAACTAGAGAGTTCTTAGCTTACATGGCAGAGGTCTATCCAGGTTATAAAGTAATGTTCGAAGTTCCCCCTGGATATGGGACAGATGGTTTAGGTAAGTTCAGCAAAGGACAAAAAAGAAGCGAGAGGCGAACGATATTCAGTCCTTTTGCAGCACCTTCCCTCAGGGCGCTTGAGAGTATAGACCCCGGGGAAGACGTAATAATTTTTGGTGCATCTATGGGTTCTCACCTAGCAGTTGAGCAAGCACTTGCTGCTCAAAGTGAAGAGTTTGATCTTCCCATAAGTCAGGTAGTACTCTTGGCACCTCCCGCTGAAGAGAAAAATGTGTTTGGTTTACTGGGTGATTTTAGCGAAGATGAGAAACGATCACTAGAATTACAAAGCGAGTATGAATACATCGATTCAATCATTCCAACACAAGAAGAAAAAAATAAGGCGGCTAAAAAGCATGGGGTCTCCGGGATGATTCATATGTTTAGATATGCCAGACAATTAGCAAACTCACAATTTAACGAATCCTTATCAGATCTAGTTCTCGGTAGCGATATAGACGTAAGAGTCTTGGCTGGGAGTGAAGATAGTGTTGCTGGTTCGAGATTTTTGGCGCCAGCTATTGATAAGATAAAAGCAGGCGGAAAATCCTTAAAAAGAAAAACAATGATTGGTTGGAGACATGGGACGACTGCGGATATCCCTAGGAGAGCCGTTAATGTGGTTAGAGAGATAGGTAAGGGAGGTCCAGAGTTATTAGAAGCCAAGATGGTTGTCAAAAGGATGCAGGCCTCACCGGAGAAAGAGGAGAAAAAAGAAGAACAGGAATAGTTTTTTAGATTCAACCCAACAACCCAAAAGCCCGCCATATGGCGGGCTTTTGGTCTTTACTTAATTTTTCTTAATTAAGGTCTCAGCTACAAAATCTCGATTTGAGCCTTGCGGACACCAAATCGGACTGCTTCTGCTCGAGTGGAAAACCAGATGTCGACTCTGTCTTGATGGCGTTGGTGCATACGGTCTTCGACCACAAACACTCTATCGCCAAAAATCTCAGGAATACGAATCTTAGTTCCTATTGGAAGCCAGTTGGCTGCTACGATTCCAGATCGGACGGCAGTACCAATAGCAGTTATAAAAGGTGTGCTGTCGGTCTGTCCTACCTCACTGGAGTAAGCAGTAACAGTGGCTGTAACCACTCGTCTAGCGTCAGGACGGATACTGGTCTCTGGTGTTGCGACCGGACTCTCATTAAGTAGTGCACCATTATTGGCGAACACTACATCGACGGTTTCCGGTGCGGGAGCAGCATCACTGACGAAACTTGAACTCAATGTTCCTAGAACAAGTAGAAGCGTAGCTGATATGACGTATCTACTCATTTGTTAATACCTGCTTAAAAGCGGGTAATTAAAAGTCCCCGTTCTGGGGATTAGTAGAATCCTATCATATTAAAGGGCAAAAGTCAATCCCCACACCTAATGGCAATTTGCTATTAAAAACGGCTTATTTAAGCGCCAAAATAGTGTTTTATTGCTATTAGGTGTGGGGATCAACTCGCCCCAATTTAGTGATAGAATGGGGTTATGGCGGAAGAGTACACACAAGCATTTGTTTTGAGAAAAGACGTTAGGAATGATAAAGACAGTCTCTATATTCTCTATACTCAAAAATTAGGTAAGGTTAGCGCTATTGCCAAAAGCGCTCGTAAGGTTACCTCAAAGCTTTCGGGACATCTAAGCCCTGGTAGACTTGTTGACGTGAGATTAATAGACAAAGGGTCGTTCCAGTTATTGGACGGACTCTCTAGGGGGAATAAATGTAGGGAGCTTGAGGTTTTGCGGTTTTTGAATTTTATTGAGAGCATGACGCCATACAATCAGCCCGACTCCCACGTCTGGCATATAGCTAAAGAAGTTTTAGAGAGGTGTCAGATAGAGCCCGTCGTTTACAGAGAGCTTGTTGGTGTGATGGGTTTTGCTCCCATACAAAAAGGAGAAGCCCTAACGTGTGCCAAATGTAAAAAGAAAGGCGCCCAAGTTAATCATTTTTATATTCCAGATATAGTTTTGCTATGCTCAAATTGCGTCACAGGTGTTAGAATTGATACAAATGATTTGGTCAAGATTTCTTAATTCATTCAAATTGAAAAAAGCGAGCGGTATTAATCAAAAAGTATTGGTTGCCTGCACGTTAATTTTAATAATAGCCGGAGGATTCCTCTTATATTCGAGTTCTTCTAGCAATGGTGTCCATATAGAGATTAATCCGCCCCAAGAGGATGTTTTAATAGGTGTTCCGTTTGAGCTAGAGGCACGTTTTTTAAATAATTCTTCTTCAAAATTAAACGATGTCAGAATAGCCTTGAATTTACCCGAAGGATTAGCGCTCTTTGAGGATAGCAAGAAGGTAAATGTAATTAGGGATTTAGGAGAAGTTTCTCCGGGAGGCGTTGCAAAAGAGAGTTTCATTGTTATCGCCCTGCCTTCAGACAATGAGCGCGCTCACACAGTTGTTGTCAGCGCCACTTATTCTTCTGGATCTTTGTCGGCTGAATTTAGCGAGAGTAAGGAACAGAAAATTAATGTTAAAAACAGGGATATAAATATTGAAATCAATCTGCCGGAGACCATCTTTGAGGGACAAGAGTTCCAGGCGTCTATTAAATATAAAAATGTTATTGCAAATAGAAACGAAAACCTAGAATTACCAGAGACAATACTTGCGCTAGAAGCCTCTCAGGAGTTGGTTGTAATAAGCGATAATCCCTCCGAACAAAGTAGTAATAGATGGACGATGGAGAGTGGAGAAGAGAACGAAATTCCTTTTGTAGGCAGAGTGGGCATAAAGACAGAAGACGTTCTTGTCGTAAAGGGGAAAGCCATTCTTAAGTTTGGAGACGAAGAGTATGTGCTTGCAGAAAAAGAGTCTGAGACGATTCTTGCTCCCTCCCCATTGACGTTTAGTCTATCTCTCGGAGACCCCAAAGATTCTGCCTTACCGGGAGAGTTTTTGACCTATAATGTTCGCTATCGCAACAACACAAGCGCAAACCTTAAAGACGTAGTAATTAAAGTCCAACTTGTGGGAGAGATGTTCGACATAAGCACGCTAAACACTAATGCCAGTTTTAATGATTTAGGGAGGACCATAACTTGGTCGTCCAACCAATTTAATCAATTGCGCGAAGTCAAAAAGGGGGACGAAGAAACTTTTTCTTTTAGTATAAGGGTTAAACAGAATTTCTCCGTGAACAATGCTTCTGACAAAAACTTTATAATTAAAGCTAAGGGCTCTATAGAATCCCCGACGGTTACTCAGGGGCTTTCTACGGATAGAACTGCTAGCACAGACGTAGTTGAGACGAAAATAACGAGCTTGGTAAAGGTAGACGCTAAGGGATATTTTAGAGACGCCCCTTCTGGAGTTTTAAACCAAGGACCTTTACCCCCCAAAGTTGGGCAAGAGACTAATTATTCAATTCATTGGGAGCTTATGAATTATGGAAACGATGTTGAAGACGTCGTAGTTAAGACTCGCCTTGAAGAAGGTGTGGTGTTTGAAGAGTTGGTTAGCGCAACCGACGACACAGAACTAAACTACAACAGCGCTACTAGGGAGATAATCTGGAGATTGGGTAAAATATTGGCATCGACCGGAATTTTAACCGAAAAACCAGAGGCAATCTTTCAGATAGGAGCCATACCGGGGGTGGGCATGGTGGGGCAATATATGCCACTCTTAGAAGTGACAACCGTTTCGGCTAGAGATATGTTTACTAATATAGATTTAACAGACATGGACGACGCACTGGATACCAGATTAGTCGATGACAAGTCTGTCGGTACCGAAGAAGGGAAAGTAACTAATTAGATATGCCTAAAAAAGAATCAAAAGACACGGAGTTAATGGATAAGGTTGTTAGGCTTGCGCGTAACAGGGGTTTTATATTCCCAGGCTCTGAGATATATGGAGGGCTTCAAAATTCATGGGATTTTGGACCGCTCGGCGCAGAGCTAAAGAAGAATGTTAAAGATTTGTGGTGGAAGATGTTTGTTCATGAAAGGCCAGACGTAGTGGGAATAGACGCGAATATTATTATGAACACTCGTACCTGGGAGGCTTCTGGGCACATAGATGGATTTAACGATGTCTTAATTGAATGTAAGGATTGCCACGAACGCTATCGAGAAGACGAACTAGATGGCGGACTAAAAGGGACTTGTGAGAAATGTGGCACCAAGGCTCAATTTACTAGCCCCGCCTCTTTTAACACGATGTTTAAGACAAACCTAGGACCGATTGAGTCGGATGATAATGTTGTTTATCTACGTCCAGAGACTGCTCAAGCAATGTTTGTAGACTTTCCAGAGATTGCACGAGTGAGTCGTAAGAAACTGCCTTTTGGTATCGCTCAGATTGGTAAAGCTTTTCGAAACGAAATTACTACAGGGAATTTTATCTTTCGTTTGAGAGAGTTTGAGCAAATGGAGATAGAATATTTCATCGAACCCCCAAAGACTAAAGAAAATTGGGAAAAGTATTTTAATCAATGGTTGAAAGAAATTAGGAGATGGTTGAAAGCAGTTGGTGTAGATATGGAGAGAATTAAGGAGGTAGAAATCCCTAAAAACGAAAGAGCTCATTATTCGGGGCGTACGGTAGATATCGAGTTCCAATATCCATTCGGGCAAAAAGAACTTTATGGATTGGCTTACAGGGGAGATTACGATCTTAATGCTCACGAAAAATCTTCGGGAGAAAACCTTAAATATCGTGACTTGAAAACTGGTAAGGAGCTTATGCCCCATGTTATAGAGCCTTCTATGGGGGTTGAGAGGACAATTCTTGCAATATTGCTTTCTGCATATACAGAAGAAGAAGTAAAAACTGCTAAAGGAGATAAAGAAGTTAGAATAGTTTTAAAAATACCTTCGATTATAGCTCCTTATAAAGTTGCAATATTGCCGTTGTCCGATAAGCCAGAGCTTAGGAAAATAGCAGAGAAAATTAGAATAGAGCTAGGCAAAGAGATTTCCGTAGACTATGATGCGACACAGAGTATCGGTAAGCGCTATCGTAGACAGGACGAAATCGGTACGCCCTATTGCGTAACAATTGACTTCGAATCCCTAGAGGATAAGAAAGTTACGGTCCGCGACAGAGACACGATGAAACAAGAGAGGGTTAAAATCGAAGAACTTAGAGATTTATTAAAAACTAAATTAACTTAAAGAATCATGATGGATTTCAAAAAAACCGTTTTAGATAACGGTCTAAGAATTATTGTCGCTCCCCAGAAAGACAATCCAGCCGTTACGGTTTTGGTGCTTGTGTCTACGGGTTCAAAATATGAAACCAAAGAACTTAATGGCATCTCACACTTTTTAGAACACATGGTCTTCAAAGGGACAGAGAAACGACCCAAGGCTATTGATATTAGTACCGAGCTGGATTCAATTGGTGCTTCCTATAATGCCTTCACTGATTTTGAAATGACGGGCTATTACGCGAAGGTGGATAAAGACCATTTCGACAAAGCATTGGACGTAGTCTCTGACATATATTTGGGCCAAGTTTTTGATAAAGAAGAGATAGACAAAGAAAGGGGTCCAGTTATAGAAGAGATAAACATGATTGAAGATGCGCCCATGAGAAAGATCTATTATAGGTTTGACGGACTTCTTTATGGCGACCAACCAGCGGGTTGGGACATAGCTGGACCGAAAGAAGTCATTCAAAAGATTCAAAGAGAAGATTTTTTGAAATATAAAAAAGACCATTATGTGGCCTCATCCACGGTTGTGATTGTGGCGGGAGCAGTAGATGCAGAAGAGGCAACCGAAAAGATTAAAGAAATCTTTAAAGACATTCCTACGGGAGATAAGAAAGATAAATTGCCCGTCAAAGAAGAGCAATCGAGCCCAGGACTTCTAATAGAAGACAAAGACACGGAACAAAGCCACCTTATCTTAGGAGTTAGAAGTTATGACATCGAGGACGAAAGAAAATATGCTCTTAATGTTTTAGCTGAAGTTCTGGGTGGTGGAATGAGTTCGCGTCTTTTTCAGAAAGTCCGTGAAGAGATGGGCGCTGCTTATTACGTGGGCGCTGGTAGTCGAGAGTTAACCGATCATGGTAAATTTATTGCCAGGGCTGGAGCGAATAACAGTCTTTTATTCGATGTCGTCGAAGCTATCCTAGAAGAATTTAGGAGGATGAAGGTGGAGTTAGTGGAAGAGAAGGAGCTTCAAAAAGCGAAAGATCATTTTATAGGTGGACTCATGCTTGGCCTAGAAACATCAGACGAAGTAGCTGGCTATTATGGCCAGCAAGAGATTCTAGTGGGAGATTTAATGAAGCCCGATAAGCTGGCAGATAAAATAAGAGAGGTAACCGCTGAAGATGTTCGAGAGGTTGCTAAAGATATTTTTCAAAACAACAAACTCAATTTGGCCGTCATTGGTCCATCGATTGACGAAGAAAGATTGAAGTCTATTCTAAAAATAGATTAGAATTAGGGCAATGGCCCAGAATAACAACGTTGAAGTCTCTTGGATAAGCTTGTGGAGAGTGGTTTTAATGGTTAGCTTCGTCCTCGCCTTGTATATGATGCGCGAAACAGTAGCAATATTACTCTTGGCGCTTATCATTTCCACCGTTCTTGATCGTCCAGTTGACACTTTAGAGAATCATAAGATTCCAAGGATTTTGGGGACTATTTTGGTTTATTTAGCCTCTTTTGTATTTTTGGCTTTTCTTTTCTATACAGTTATTCCAATAGCGATAATTGAATTAAACAATTTATTTCACAATCTTGGCGGTGTTCTCGATGAATCTCTTGGTTCCGGATTTTCAAATCAATCCTTCTTCTTTTCAAGTCCAGGCGTTCAACAGTTCACAGAGACTCTTCTTTCCGGTGGAGTTTCCTTCCTAGAGATATTGGGAAAATTAGTTGGAGGAGTAACTTTCGTTATAGCCACTCTGGTGCTTTCCTTCTACCTAACGGTTAGCCAAGAAGGAGTTAAGAAGTTTCTAGTAGCAATCTTTCCAGACACAACCGAAGACAAGGTCGTTCAGCTTTACGAGCGCACCAAAAAAAGAATAGGTAAGTGGTTCCAGGCGCAACTTTTCTTAAGTCTTATTGTCGGTACGCTTGCTTTTGTGGGTCTTTCTCTCTTAGGCGTTAAATACGCACTTGTGTTAGCCATTATTGCCGGCCTACTTGAATTGATTCCAATCGTTGGTCCAATCTTTGCTGGTGCTCTAGCTGTGAGCATCGCCCTCACTAATTCTTTAACACTCGGCATCTATACTTTGATTTTATTTTTGGGCATCCAACAACTAGAGAACAACATTCTTGTACCCCTGATAATGAGGAAACAAACCGGCGTACATCCGGTAATGATTCTGGTAGCAATCTTGGGAGGAGCTCAAATTGCCGGTCTTGTGGGAGTGCTTCTGGCGGTTCCGGTAGCTGTCTTTGTTCAAGAGATGGCAGAGGAGTGGATGAGTGTGAAGTCCAAGAAACGCAAGGGAAGACTTGCGGTATAAAGAAGGCTTCTCTAGTATTTGTGTTTGAATCCCTATGAGAAAGGAGTTTTATATAACAACCCCCATATACTATGTTAACGACAAACCCCACGTAGGGCATGCTTATACAAATGTTGCCACAGATGCAATTGCTCGTTGGAGACGTGCCCAAGGGGATGATGTTTTCTTTTTGACGGGCACAGATGAACATGGAACCAAAAATCAACGTTCTGCAGAAAAAGTTGGCGAAGAGACACAGGGTTTCGTCGATAAAATCGCTGACAAATTTAAAGACTTAAAAGAAGTCCTTGATTTAAGTTGGGATTTTTTCATTAGAACTTCTGATAAAGAAATCCATTGGCCTGGAGCGCAAGCCTTGTGGAAAAAATTAGAAGAGGTTGGCGATATTTACTGGAAAGATTATGAAGGTTTTTATTGTGTGGGGTGCGAAGCGTTTGTGACAGAGAAAGATCTGGTGGACGACGTATGCCCAGATCACAAGACGAAGCCAGAGCTTATTAAAGAGAAGAACCTATACTTCAAATTATCTAAATATTCAAAACAAATCGAGAAAGCTATTGAGACGGGGGAGCTTAATGTTCAACCCGAGACTCGTCGTAATGAAATCCTGGCATTTATTAGGGGTGGTCTTGAAGATGTTAGCTTTTCGAGACCTAAAGATAAGCTTAAGTGGGGAGTACCCGTTCCTGACCACGAAGATCAGGTAATGTATGTCTGGTGTGACGCTCTTTCGAACTATATATCTGCTATCGGCTATGGCAGAGACGAGAAGGAGTTCAATAAATGGTGGCCAGCAGACGTTCACGTTATTGGCAAAGACATCCTTCGTTTTCATGCTGCTATATGGCCAGGGATGCTTTTGTCGGCTGGATTGCCTCTTCCTAAAAGTATTTTTGTGCACGGTTTTATTACTTCCGAAGGAGAAAAGATGTCAAAAACTATCGGAAATGTTATCGATCCATTTGAAGTGGTAGAGGAATTTGGTTCAGATGCTTTTCGTTATTACTTGCTTCGTGAAATACCCTCTGACGAGGATGGAGATTTTAGTATAGATAAGTTTAAAGAACGCTATAATGCAGACCTAGCTAATGGTCTTGGCAATTTTGCGTCACGAGTTACGACATTGGCAGAAAAAGCAGAGGGATTGGCGGGTCTGTTGGTCGATGAGGAGATTCAAAACAAAATAACAGAAACAGCCATCTCTGCCGCTAAAGAAGCAGAGAGGTTTAAGCTCCACGAAGTCACCGCTAAGATATGGGCGCTTATAAAGTTTGGAGACGGCTATATTAATAAACACAAGCCATGGGAGACGGACGACGCACAAGTAATATTTAATTTGTTGGCGCTTTTGGATGCAATAGCTAGTTTCGCCTCGCCGATAGTGCCTAAAGCGGCTGGCATAATCCAGAAATCTATTAAGAAAGAAGACGGCAAGATTATTGGTGCTCAAAAAGTTGTAAATCTTTTCCCAAGACTAGATGCCTAAATTAATAGATGCTCATACACACGTTCATTTCTCTGCTTACGGCGACGAATCTGAAGATGTGGTTCAAAGAGCCCTTAGTGAAGACATCTGGCTAATCACGGTTGGCACGCAAAAAGATACATCTAGGGGGGCAGTAGAATTAGCCGAGAAATATGATGAGGGAGTTTATGCATCGATTGCTCTTCATCCAATCCATACAGAGAAGTCGTATCACGACCCGAAGGAGCTTGGAGCTGGTGGCGACGGACAAGGATTTACCAGTAGGGGAGAGGATTTTGATTACGAATATTATAAAAAATTAGGGCAAAGTGAAAAAGTGGTTTCCATAGGCGAGTGTGGTTTGGATTATTTTCGCTTAAGCCCAGATACAAAAGAAAAGCAGGTAGAAGCTTTCACGGCACAAATCGATTTGGCAAAAGATTTGAACCTTCCTTTAATGATTCATTGTCGAGACGCGTTCTCCGACCTAATAGAAGTTCTAAAAACAAACAAAGAGAAGTTGAAAGAAGATTGTCCCGGCGTAAATCATTTTTTTGCGGGCTCTATAAAGAACGCCAAAGAACTTTTAGGGCTCGGCTTTTATTTCACCTTTGGCGGAGTAATCACGTTTACTCACGACTATGATGAAGTCATCAGGTATATTGGATTAGATAGAATAATGGTTGAAACAGATGCGCCCTACGTTGCTCCCGTGCCATATCGTGGTAAGCGTAATGAACCGGCCTTTGTTAAACATACGGCAGAAAAGCTGGCTGAAATTTTAGATAAAGACTTCGAAGAGGTGGCTCAAAAGACAGTCGAGAATACTCGCAAGGTTTTCAATATTTAAGTAGTATAAAGCTTATGAGATATCCTTTCTCCAAAACCGAAAAGAAATGGACAAAGAAATGGCTCGACACAAGAATTTACGAGCCCGATTTAGATAAAGCCAAGAAGCCTTTCTATAATTTGATGATGTTTCCATACCCTTCGGCTGAAGGTATGCATGTTGGAAATGCTTATGCTTTCACGGGGAGTGATATCTATGGGCGATACAAGAGGATGCAGGGCCACGATGTGTTTGAACCGATAGGTCTAGATGGATTCGGCATCCATAGCGAAAATTATGCCCTGAAAATGAATACTCATCCTGCAGAACAGGCAGAGGTCTCAGAAAAGAGGTTTTTCAAACAGCTTCAGGAGATAGGCAATGGATTTGCTTGGGAGGAACGTTTGGCAACTTTTCATCCAGATTACTACAAATGGACTCAGTGGATATTTATTCAAATGTGGAAGCAGGGGCTTGTAGAACGCAAAAAGTCTAGTGTTAATTGGTGCCCATCGTGCAAGACCGTTCTGGCAGATGAGCAGGTTGTTAGCGGTAGGTGCGAGAGGTGCAGCACAGACGTCACTAAGAAAGAGCTCGAGCAGTGGTTTTTTAAGATTACAGATTATGCCGAGAAGCTTTTAGGAAACCTTGAAAAATTGGATTGGTCTGAAAATATTAAAATTGCTCAGAACAATTGGATTGGCAAATCCGAGGGAGCGCTTGTTCAGTTTCCTATTACTGAGTTAGAAGAGAAGATAGAGATATTTACTACTCGACCGGATACAATTTTTGGCGCCACCTATATGGTTCTGGCTCCAGAGCATCCGCTTGTTCAAAAATTGGAAAATAAAATCTCTAACAAAAAAGCGGTTGAAGATTATATTACGAAGACCAAGAGTAAAACCGAGAACGAAAGGATAGCCGATATCAAATCTAAGACTGGAGTTGAACTTAAAGGCGTTAGGGCTCTCAACCCAGTCAATCAAAAAGAAATTCCAATTTGGATAGCTGACTATGTTTTAGCATCTTATGGGACGGGCGCTATTATGGCTGTTCCGGGGCAGGATGAGAGAGACTGGGAGTTCGCTGAAGAATTTAAACTACCTATCGTTCGTACGGTAGAGCCACCCAAAAATTTTAAAGGAAATGCATATTTAGAAGACGGACCGGCCATTAACAGTGATTTCTTAGATGGATTAGATATCAATGGGGCAAAAGTCAAAATAATTAAATGGTTGAAAGATAAGAATTATGGTGAGTCAAAAGTAAACTACCATCTTCGTGATTGGCTTATCTCTCGTCAGAGATATTGGGGGGCACCGATTCCGATGATTTATTGTAAAAAATGCGATTGGCAACCTGCTCCTCTAAAAGATCTGCCTATTCTTTTGCCAAAACTAAAAGACTTTAGACCGAAGGGTACGGGCGAAGCCCCACTTGCTTCCTCTTCGGCTTTCTATAAGACCAAATGTCCGAAATGTAAGGGGCCAGCTCGTCGCGAGACAGATGTGTCGGACACTTTTCTAGATTCATCCTGGTATTTTTATCGCTACATCAATATGGATAAAAAGAAAGAGGCTTTTAACAAGGTTAGGGTGAAAAAGTGGCTTCCTGTTGATATGTATATTGGTGGAGCAGAGCACGCCGTTTTACACCTTTTGTATTCAAGATTTTTAGCTATGGCATTTAAAGACATGGGGCTTATTGATTTTGAGGAGCCGTTCACTGCCCTAAGGAGCCATGGAATGATTATCAAAGAAGGCGCCAAGATGTCTAAGTCGAAAGGCAACGTAGTTGTGCCAGATGAATATATTCGTAAATTCGGAGCAGACACTCTTAGAATGTACTTGATGTTTATCGGTCCTTTCCAAGAAGGTGGAGATTGGCGAGACGGCGGTATAACAGGAATAGACAGATTCCTCAATCGAATCTGGAATTATTTTGAGAGCAGAGAAGAGTTCAGCAAAAAATATCCCTCTGCCAGCAATTCTTCGGCTAGAGAAGAAATTCTGCCGATATTTCACCAGACTATAAAGAAGGTTGGAGAAGATATAGAAGATCTTAAATACAACACCGCCATTAGCCAGCTAATGATTTTGTTCAACAAGATGGAGGAGCCCCTCGGCGACAGAAAAGGTCCAGCGAAAGGATTCGCAGCTTTGAACAGCGAAGAACACGGCGACTTTTTGAAGCTTTTAGCGCCATTTACTCCATTTATCACAGAGGAGCTTTGGGAAAAGCTAGGCAATAAATATTCAGTTCATCAGCAAGAGTGGCCAGAGTACAAAGATAAGAACCTTATCACAGACGAGATTAGCCTAATAATCCAGGTCAACGGTAAGTTAAGAGGGACTATTCAGGTGGCTCGTGAAGTCAACGAAAAAGAAGCCACAGAGATTGCTAGGGGCATAGATAGCGTAAAAACTGCTTTAGGCAAGAAGAAAGTTAAAAAAACTATTTTTGTTTCAGGCAGACTTATTAACTTCGTCATCAACTAGATTAAAAAACTAAGAACATGAGGAAGAAAATATTAAATCTATTTAATTTTCTTCTTAAACACCTTGCCAAGGCAACTATCAAAAAATACAACCCAAGAATTATTGGTATTACTGGCAGTGTGGGCAAAACCACAACCAAAGATGCTATCTACACGGTCTTGAAAAGTGCGGGGCTCCAAGCGCGTGCGACTGGTGGCAATTTAAATAACGAGACGGGAATGCCTTTAGTAATTTTGGGAGACTACAAAAGGTCTGGAGGCGCTTTGTTTTTAACGGGGGCTATTTTAAGGGGCCTTTTTAACCTTATAAGAAGGAATCGTAATTACCCTAAGATTTTAATATTAGAATATTCAGCAGATAAGCCAGGAGATTTAGATTACTTGATAAGTATTGCCCGACCAGATATGGCCGTCGTTACGGCTATTGGGCAAACGCCCGTACATATTGAGTTCTACCAAAATGTTGAGCAGGTAATTTTGGAGAAATCTAAACTTGTTGAGGCCGTTCGGCCTGGGGGCAACGTAATTTTAAATGCCGATGATCCAGACGTAGCGGGTATGGCCAATCGAGCGAAAGCTAAAGTCAAAACATACGGTTTCACAGATTCCGCCGACGTAGAATTGAAAGATTTTCGCAATAAGACTAATGGTCTAGTTCCAATTGGTACAGGTTTTAGCATTAAAGTCAGTGGCGAATCGGTACCTGTTGAGATGAGGGGCGTGCTAGGCAAGTCGGGGGCATATGCTACTGGCGCAGCTACAGTTGCTGGCATCATTGTCGGTTTAACTTTGGGAGAAATTAATAAAGCTCTTCTTTCCTATAAGGGTGAAAAAGGAAGAACTAAAATTATAGAAGGAATAAAAGAGACTTATATAATCGATGACACATATAACGCTTCCCCAGAATCAACTAAAAATGCATTAGACATTTTGAAAAGCCTGAGGGCTAAAAGAAAAATTATTGTTATGGGCGACATGCTTGAATTGGGGGAACATAGTGAAGCCATCCATAAAGAAATAGGCGAAATAGTAGCAAGGGTGGCGCATGTTCTAATTACGGTTGGTCCTTATGCTCGTTTGCTCGGCGAGACAGCGATACGGAAAGGTCTGCCCGATGACGATGTATATTTTTTCGACAAGTCAGGCGAGGCGGGTCTTAAATTAAACGAGATATTAGATACGGGAGATTTGATTTTAGTTAAAGGATCTCAATCGATGCGGATGGAGAGAGTGGTAAAATCTATAATGAAAAATCCCCAAGAAGCATCTCGGATTCTTGTCCGCCAATATGGAAAGTGGCTTAAGAGTTAGGGTTATCGGAGATTAATCTCTCTGCCAATTTGAAATCTTCTGGCGTATTAATACCGACACATTCAAGAGGATCTGCGGGAAGAGAGTTGATCGCATAGCCTTCCTCAATAGCAATATGTACAAGGTCTGTCACGTAGTATTCGTGTACGGCATTTTCGTTTTTGATTCTAGACAAGTTTTCCCAAAGCCAATCGTTATTGAAACAATATAAAGCTGGGTTAACCTCCTTTATTTCAAGCTGTTTTTCGCTGGCGTCTTTTTTTTCGATGATGGCGTCTATCTTTCCCGAAGAATCTCGAACTATGCGTCCAAAGCCATAGAACGATTCTCGCCAACCATCATAATCTTCGACCTCAATCGTCATAATTGTGATAGGGGAGTTGCTAGAGTCGTGCGATTCTTTTAGTTTTTTGATTGTTTCAGGTTTAACCAATGGCACGTCTCCGTTTAGAACAATCACGTTGTTCACACCCTTACCTACGGCATCTTGAGCACAGCTTACCGCGTGACCAGTTCCAAGCTGTTCTTCTTGAAGGGCGTATTCGTACCTGTCACCCAGAACCTTTTTTACTTCTTCTGCTTGATAGCCAACTATTACAACGGGACGTGGGTCAACGCCAGATTTTTCTATAGATTCGAGTAGGCATGATATCACGGGCTTGCCCTTAAGGGGGATCAGTACTTTAGCTTTTTCTGAATTCATGCGGGTACCCTTACCGGCCGCCATTACTACTATGCGTGTTTTCATTTAGTTGTTTTAATCTAATGCGGTTTTAGGGTTTACGCAAATTCTTTAATCTTCTAAGAATCCACTATCAGACTGATGTTCCCAAAGCCTAGCGTAGAGCCCATTCTTTTCTTTAATGAGATTCTCATGGGTGTCGTCTTGAACGATTTTTCCCTTGTCCAAGACAATTATCCTATCCAGATGCTTGATAGTTGATAGGCGGTGGGCGACAACTATAGCAGTTTTATTCTTCATGAGCTCCCAAAGCCCTTCTTGAATAAATTTTTCAGATTCTGAATCTAATGAACTGGTGGCTTCGTCCAACACTAAAATGGGAGCATTCTTGACCAGGGCTCTGGCAATAGCAACTCGCTGTCTTTGTCCACCACTTAATTTAATTCCTCGTTCTCCAACCATGGTTTTATACCCCTCTGGTAGTTCTGATATAAATTCATGTGCGTGAGCTATCTTAGCCGCGCGGACGACATCTTTGTCAGTTACTTTTTTGCCGCCGTAAGCAATGTTTTCTTCAAGCGTACGATGGAAGAGTAGCGGCTCTTGAGGAACATATGCGATTGCCTCGCGGAGAGAAGACTGAGTCACTTCGCTGATGTCTTGGTCATCGATTGTGATACTTCCTGACTGGA
>JAHJZF010000006.1 GCA_018826645.1 Patescibacteria group bacterium
CGCCAGACATCTCGTCCATCTCACACCTACTACCCCGTGAACCAACTACGACGGACCCAAAGTCACCGTGGTTTAGGTCACGGGGTTCGTCACTTTTGGATACTTAAATAACGCACTTCGAGCGCACGAGACCCATACGCTTCTCGTGCTAGCACGACTTGGCTGGACACTCATGTCTGGTACCCATCCTAACGAGACCCAGATAAGGTTCTTTGGATACTTTTAGTATAGCGGGATTGGGGGTCTCGGTTATGGATAGGCTTAATTAGAACTTGAATAATTCGCTTTCTTTCTCTCCATAGAGTCCTTCATTGAAGAACTTAATACTTGTTGGTTCAATTTTGTATGCAGTAGATCGGATAATCTTTTTCTTAATATTTTCAATATTAATAATACTTTCCATACCTGGATTAACTTGCCCCCACATTCTAAGAGCAACCACTAATTTACCTAGACTTCTTATTTTGGAGGCGTTTCCTTTAATCTGGGCTCCAACTTTTTTGTCGGTAACCTTCTGAGCCGAATCTACCACCGCGCAAGCTACTTTTTTATTCTTAGCTATGTTTTGGGCGTGTTCGGTGCTGGGTGGAGTTATGAGATAAAAATTGAAATCTTTGTCTAGTGCATAATAAACATTACAAACAGCCACTTCTTTGCCATATGTAGCAAGCGACATCAATTTCTGGGATTTTAAATACTGAAATAGCTTTTCTTTATTTTTACTCATCCTTTTTACAGTATATCACTCGTCTTATATAATTCTATTTGTGAAGAAAATTTTGGACAAGAAACAAATTCTTATTATGTCTTTAGTCTTATCCGTAATCGGGGTAATGATTGCGGGGTATCTAACGATGGTACATTACTCTTTGAATGGAATCGCCTGCAATATAGACAACAACGGATGTAATCCTGTTTTAAGTAGTGAATATGCTGTTTTTATGGGAATTCCAATTGCTATTTTGGGACTCTTATATTATTTGGCTTTATCAGCTCTTATGACATACGAACTCTTTGGGGAAAAATACAGCATGATTAAATTGTTTACCCTACTAACCAGTATCGGGGTTCTAATATCAATGTACTTAGTCTATATACAAGCTTTTATTATTGAAGCTTTTTGTTATTACTGTCTCGGATCTGCATTAGTAACGACTCTCCTTCTCGTATTAGATATTCTTCTAATTAGAGAGTTTCGTGAGACATAGATATGGACACAACTAACCCTCTCGGGTCTAGTACCTCATGAAATCTAGGGTTGAGTCAGAAATACTAGGATTGTTTTACACTCCGCAAGAACCTCCTCCACCAGCACTTACTGGCTCTACTTTAGCTAACACATCTCCAAATCCACTAGCGCTGGAGTAGTCAAATCCTAGGGTCTGCTTAGCATCAACTTTATCCCAAGATGTCCCTTCGTTAGCAAAATAACTAGCTATAGTTAAGTAGGTATCGGGAAACCAATAAGAGTTAACCTTTAAGGCCATCTCGTACATTTCGGCTTCGTCGACTCCCTGCGAGGCCATGATTTCTAACAATCCCAACATAGCCATTCCATGATTACAATCTGGAAAATGGGTTGAGTTATTACAACATGGCCTATAGATATTCTTGGAAACTTCTTCAACTAAGGCCTGTTGTGTAGGTGATAGAACGACGAAAGGATATTTGCTGTAGTGGTCCATCGAATCTCCTCTTGAAAGAGTCCAGCCACCAGTTGAAGCAAACCTACCAGCTCCACCGTATTCCGGATTTTGCATGGGTCCCTCGTCCAATATTGGATTGTTATTGGCTAGGCCGAACGCCCAAAGAAGGTTTAAAATTACATGAGCATTCTCACGGGTAACCTTTAATTCTCTGTTATTATCGCCGTAAAGTAATTGCCGTTCTGAATCACTTAACCCGCCTTGAGATTCATAAATCTCCTCAAATCTTTCCCCGTCAATAACCCCCCTATCTACAAGCTGTTTACCAACATCTCCCCAGATGACCGGCAAGATAATTCCGTCTTCGGGTAGGACTGCCTGAGCCAGTTCATCAGAATTGATACCAGCAGTTGTGTTCGCTAATTTATCTTGTGTTCCGGAGTTAAAACCTACTAGTGCTATTACCACGACTAGAACAAACCATTGCCAAACTGGTATGTCTAAAAGTTTATAATCTGTTTTCATTATATTATTTTTCATTTATGCGACGCTTAAATTTATTTTCTTGAGAGTGAGTGCATTTATCACGACTATAACTGTAGACAGACTCATTACTAATGCACCAATCTCTGGGCGCAGAAAGAATCCCCATACAGCAAATACACCGGCTGCCGCTGGAATTGCGATAATGTTGTATCCAAGCGCCCAAACTAAGTTTTGAATCATCTTCTGATATACCTTCTTCGTCAGTTTGATCAAACTGACGATGTCGAGCGGATTATTCCTAGTTAAAACAACATCTCCCGCCTCTACGGCGACATCTGTTCCCGCGCCTATGGCTATACCGGAATCAGCTTGAGTAAGAGCCGGGGCATCGTTAACACCATCCCCTACCATCAAAACTGTGAACCCTTGTTCCTGTAGGCCTTTAACATGTTTGTATTTATCTTCTGGTAAAACTTCTGCGAAATATGTATCAATACCCAAACTTTCGGCAACACCGCTAGCAACCTCTCTGTTATCTCCGGTCAGCATGGCGACTTTTAAGCCGAGCTTATGAAGTCCGTTAATCGCATCCTGGGATTCTGGTCTCACCTCATCTGCGAGAGAAATGATACCTAGCGTTTGAGTGGCATCGGCGACGAAAATAACAGTTTCTCCTTTTTTCGATAGCTTGCTATACCACTCGAGTGCCTTTTCCCCAAGCTTGCTATTCTCTTCTATAAAAGCTTTGCTTCCTAAAAAGTATTTCCTGCCATCAATTTCTCCCTGTATCCCCTTTCCGCCGACATTCATAAAACCATTCACATTATTTAGAGAAATCTCATCCCGCTTGGCTTGTTCTATGATTGGGCGGTCAATCACATGCGAGGCATGAGCTCCTAGGGATGCTGCGATACGTAATACATCTCGCTCACTGGAAGTCCCAATAGGCACAATATTGGTAATGTCGAATTTCCCTTTCGTAAGGGTCCCAGTCTTATCGAGGACGATATAATTTGCCTTTCTTATTATTTCTATCTTCGAGAGGTCTTTTATAAATACACCGTTCTTAACCGCTAGAGAGGTAGTGATTGTAGTCACGGTCGGGATGGCTAGACCAAGGGCGTGCGGACAGGCAATTACGAGCACTGTGATGGCAAGCGTAACGGCAAAAACAAACGACTCCCCTAAGATGAAAAACCATATGAGCAGGGTGAACAACGCTACAGCTCCAGCCGTGAACGTCAGAACGGCAGCCGCCTTATCTGCAATGCGTTGAGATTTTGGCTTTGTCTGTTGGGCTTCACTAATCAACTTATGAATCTGACCAATCGTTGAGTTCTCACCCACCCGAGAGAGTATGATAGTAAGCGAGCCGTCTAAGGCAATCGAGCCCGCCACAGCTTTACCTCCTTTTTGCTTGGATACTGGCTTAGATTCTCCACTTATAAGAGATTCATCCACACTCGACTCTCCTTCGATGATGTTACCGTCTGCTGGTATCTTTTCTCCCGGTTTCACTAAAACAGTATCTCCTTTCTTCAATTCAGATACATCTACATCTTCTGTTTTTCCGTTCTTAATAAGGTGTGCTGTTCTGGGGAGTAGTTTAGCCACTTCCTGCAAGGCATTACCGGCAGCTGTGCCAGATTTGGCTTCGAGATAATGCCCAAAGAGAAGTACCCAGATAAGGGTCGATATCTCTAAGTAAAACTCAACGTCTATAGCTGGAATGAATGTAGAGGCGACTGAGAACAAATATCCGGCCCCTACCGCCGTAGAGACAAGCGTCATCATGCCATACTGCTTCGCCCTTATCTCATGGCTAGCGTGCTGAAAGAAAACAAGCGAAAATCCAAAGATAATTGTGGCGATAGCAAACTGTACCCATTTGCCTAGACCAAACTCCCCAACTCCAACTAAACTGACCACAAACTCGTTTGTGAGAGCTAACGGGATTAATAGGAATGTGACCATCCAAAAACGACGCAGATACATCTCAGCAGAGCCATGCTTCATACCATGGGCGCCATGGTTAATATCATCGGCGTGAGAGTGTTCAGTTTTTGGTTCGCAGCAGTCCATATTTACCAGTTTTTGCAACATTCGACCAATCTTTTACCTATTCCTTTCAATGTGTCTTTACTTTTTTGTAGAAAGAATACTCCCAGAAATATACCCCACAAAACGAGGAGGATTACATGGGTTAACGTTTGTCCTTCTGCGTCAGAAAGAATCATGTATATGATCGAGAATAGAGTTAACAGAAACGGTAATTTCAAGATTGCCCATTTCTCTGAAAGCTTTTGCTCTAGAAGATACATAACCCCCACGGCACTTCCTCCCATCAAGGTGCCTATTAGTAAGGGGTCCACGTTAGTCCCCACTAGCCACAAGACCAGTAGTCCTAACCAAGTTGTCGATACCGCTGCACAAAGTACACATATCTTAACCTTTATAAAGGAACGTAAACTCAGGTAGATGACAAAGAAAATAATGATTGCTATCAGTATGTTCGCTAGGTTTACCATTTGATTAGTTGGAATATAACGGAAGTTATTATTAGCAACGAAAAGGTGATAATTATCCCTTGATACAGTACCTGACGACCGCGGGCTTTTGTAATGGCTTTGCTAATGAAGGGCGCTACGAACATTAAGGTTGCCCCTAAGATACTACCGAAAAGAAACAAATCTACGGTGTACGTGTTGTGCCAAAGTGATCCATACTCTCCGCCCAGAGATACATAGAGAGGGCCATAATCTTTAATGAAAGGCATTACCGGTATGATGGTCCCTACATATATCAGAAGAATTAAAATCTGTTTCTGATATGGAATAAACTCTTTTTTAATCATTGGAGCTACCCAAAAACCAAGGGCTAAGGCGAAGGCTCCTATTAGTATCCCTACTACTACTGAAGAAACCCCTATAGAACTGGCAAATACAGCTAAAGCACCAGCTCCCACAACACAAAGTGGGCAGTGCGCAGAAGCCGTCTTGGGGATTAACAGCAGAAGAGTTGCTATGTAGAAGAATCCTAGTTTTCTCATTTTCTTAGATGGTGATGTAAATCTCACCCTCAGCTCCGCCAATCGTGTAGATTACAAACGGACTAGTCTTAGGTCCTGGCATACCTGGTGAGCCGGATGGCATACCTGGCAATGCTATCCCTTTAATGGCTGGCCTTTCGGTAAGAAGTTTATTGATTACCTCTATCGGGACGTGTCCCTCAACAACATATTCTCCCACTTTCATAGTGTGACAGCTCTGTAAGTTCATGGCCACACTAAAATCGCTTTTGGTATCATCTAGATTAGCTACGTTCTCCACCTTAGCCGTAATGCCCTCTTTCTGTAGGTATGAGGCATATACTCCGCAGCATCCACAATTAGCGTCTTTATAGAGGACCACTTCTTCGCCGTTTATCAGCTGTGTCTCCTGTTGTGAACCAGGAATCCTTGCTCCTCCCAGTGCCCAAAACACCAAAACTAAGCCCACTATTACCGCTAAACCAATTAGTATATTTTTATTGTTCATATTCATTATTTCTTTTTGGACTTCTTAAAGATTTCGACTATCTCCGCAGTAGCTTTGTCAGCCCCCTTGCCTCTCATCTGATGAATAACGTGCTCTGATAAGTGGTTTTCAAGAAGCAGATCTTCTACTGAAGATAGGGCACTTCTAACCGCAGACGATTGATTGATAATATCAACACAATATTTATCTTCCTCCACCATTTTATAAATTCCCTTGATCTGCCCCTCAATCCGATTGAGACGATTAAGGATGGGCTGTACATTTTTCTTCTGCATGAATATAAATATACCCCCATGGGGTATATAAGTAAACTGGTTGTGGATAAATAAATAATCCCCCTACTGCTTAGGGTTTTTTAAGCTCTCCGGTCGGTCTCAACTGGTTGCTGGGGGTCAGGAAATCGAACCTAAGTCAGGAAAGCACCTAAATATAGAGTGTAGCATTCTAATACATTAGTCATTTTGAGCGAATGCTTCAGCTCTACTTAGTAATTTCTTTCCTGCACGCGACACTAAAGGTGAATGTGATACGCCCTCGACAACTACTAGGCTTGCTAAATTAATATCTTCCTTCTTGAGTGTATTTATAATCTCATCTGGTTGGAATATACGGTCATTCTCACCCACGATTACATGCACTGGCATAGTTTTAGTAACTTTACGTAAAATACTTGCGATGTCGCTTTGTAGCCCAATCTTATAGTGTGTATCGAACTTGTCTCTGAGATTAGAACTAAACCTAGTTTTAAGTAATACGAAATGATTATATACAAGCCTCCAATCACTAAGTAACGATAATGCCTGGAAATTGGCATTCATCCTTAGTCGTTTTTCAAATTCTTGAATAATAGGCTTATCGCTTTCCGTAAAAGACTTGGTATTCAGACCCAAGGGTTGTATCAGGATAAGATTCTTGATGGTTTCTGGATGGTTTAAAGCAAAGAAGACCGCGCCAGGGGCTGCTTGTGATTCTGCGATTAACGATACTTTAGACTCAGCTTGAGTTAGTGCTTCGCTTATGGATTGATTTGCATACTCCAAAGTGAATGCTCTTAGTTCCGATCCATCGCTTCGTGCATGCCAGTGTGGTAGGCCTTGAATCACAGCCGCTTTAAACCGTAAAGATGATGCGATCATTTTGGGTAGCTTTGCAACTTGCCCACTACCCAAGGCTAACACGCAGGATATTGCACTTGGATTGTCGTTGAAACAAATAGAGTAAGGGATCGATTCAGAATTATGTAAGAATTTATACTTTTGAGACTTGATTGGCTTCATGCGCTAATCATACCAGGATGTTTGTCTTGTGTGCGATCATGAGATTCGATTGCTCCAGTTCGCGTTTAACCCTCCTCGAGCGCACGAGATCCATACGCTCTTCGTGCTAGCACGACTTGGCTAGCCGTATGGGACGATGTTGGAACTTATTATATGGAGAAGGGTATAAATATTGCTTATACGTTTGGTGTATAAGACAGGTCTTCCAGGGTTAAGGACTGGACGAAGTTAGGGCTTTTTTGATATACCAAGTATGACCACGAGGAGGTCTGACTTGAACAGTAGGTTGACAACTTGGAGTTTGAGAGAGGCATTGGCGTTGATCGGCTCAGCTGTCGTTTGGGTCGGGCTAGTAATCGCCTAGCCAATCCTGAGAGACTGGCAACGACTCACCGTCATCCTGATCTACGTGGGCGTCGTCATCGCCATTGTGGCGGTCATACTGTCGGGCATTCACAATCCCAAGATGCTCTTGGGCCAGAAGCGGAGCATCTTCCCAGTGGATATGGCCAAGAGGCTCGTCCTTTGTGTCGTATGGACTGCGGTGTTCATACTCCTGGGGGTGTTCTTCGCTTGGCCTATGAGACAAGTGTCTCAGGTTTCAGAGTCCAACGAGGGGGAGCTCCTTTAGCTCTGTGTTCATAGGAAGGAGACAAAAACAAACGCCGTGGTGTATCGTAAGATGCCCACGGCGTCTTACGTTTTAGATATGTCAATAAATCCCCTGACGATAATTAAGCTTCCTTAATATTTATAACTACGTATTAACCTCTCGGGTCGGTCTCAACTGGTTTGATTTACACTGAGCGCAGTCGAAGTGTTGCCGAATCAGGATTCGAACCAACGTAGTCTAGTACCCCATGAATACTATGTTTCATTGTTTAGATATGTTGGTTCGAATCTTTGAGGGATCATAATCTTGGGTAATTTTACTCCTTACGCAAAAATATAGCATTCTCCATGTTTCTGCGTACATTATTGACTAATACCTACAATTGTGGCATAATGGTACACAAGTTCTTTAACCTATAGAGGTTCAGTATTTGAGCCGAGCTCTCCTGTATATCAGCTAAAGATATTGGTATATAGAATAGCTCGTCTCAAACGGAGACAAGAGCCTGACCTGGCAGAACGTCCAGGACTGACCATACAGGAGGTATGCAGCATGAGTGCTGTGAGCCGAACCCTGTCCGTCCATCAGGAGCATGAGCTTCTGACGAAGTTGGAGGCCGCTGGTCTCCTCTCCGAAGACGCACAGCGGATCATCCAGAGCAGGAGTAACACTCTCGCCAAGCGGGTGGTGGACTTCATTCGTCGTGGTGGCTACACCGCTTCGACCGATGAGCGTCTCGCTCGCTTGATCATGGGCACGAACTTCCTCGGTATCGAGGAGGCTTCTCGTCACTTCGGAGTCAGCTTCACCCAGAAGCAGACCCGTGAGTTGGCGGAGATCCCCTTCACCGAGGCAGAACTCGAGGCAGTCAAGGAGACGCACGTGCTGGTCGCGTGTTACCCCATGTCAATCCTCGAGATCCGGGAAGCGGCACCAAAGCTGTTCTACCAGAGCCAGTACGTCTGGTACGACAGTGACGACTTCGCCGACGAGAAGGCGAAGCTGGGGTGGCTGCTGGTCCGCAAGGACATCGTGCCTGGATCCACGGACAAGACGTGGGATGAGCAGCAGGCGATGCTCGCGGAAAACGAGGAGACTCCTCGTGCCGTCGAGCTGATCTACTCGCTCATCCTCTACGCCTTGGCGACCGGCGAGCGGCTGATGCCGAACGTCTACGCCAGGACTACCACCGTGGACTCGGACGGCGTCCACGTCAGCGTTGGCTATTTCGGTGCCTACGGGCTCTTTGTCGACTACGCGTGGGATGACGACCGCTGGTACTACATCGGCGTGTCGTCCGCTCGGAAGTCCAACTAACTGATCCTCGAACCTGGAGAGCTTGTCTCTCCTTGTATCTTGAACCCTCGCGGCGAGAAATCGTCGCGGGGGTTCTGTAATTTTGGGGTGAGCAATCTTCTTGTTATATTAAAAACACTTGCTAATGCAGGCTAGACTATGGTTTATCCTCGCAAAATTCTCTCTTGAGACCTCGCCAGAGTACTGCTACTTCACGGAGTACAGTAGCGTGCGAGCTAAAGAACAGAAATTGGACTTCTTGTTCACCCCTAGCGGCGATGTTCGCCTGAGGGCGAATTGCTCCCAGATAAAATACAAAGACGAGAGGATATAGACTCTTCTATGGAAGTAGTAAACCTCAAGTCTTGGTGATATAGATGGGGGTGGATAAACTTCGTGAACTCGGACGACAACCACGTCAACGTTGGCAATTTCGATGCCAACGGGCTCAATGTCAACAACACGTGGGATGACAACCGCTGGAACAACATCGGCGTGTCGTCCGCTCGGAAGTACTTTCTTTGTGGCACACTGACGTTTCACTCGTGGAGCGTTGGTGTGTCAGTCTTTAGTGGATTTTATCCATCCGCCGAGCATTCTGCCTATTTCATCAACGGTAGATTGTAGGTGAATATACTTCTTGTTATCTATCGACTTTACGTCGTAAGCTAGACGAAGAAGGATTCGCAAGAGATTAAGCTTTCTACTCACTTCTTCCAATACAGCCGATTTTTTATCCTTAGGTATTCCACTAGCAAGCAGAATACCTTCAATAATATCCAGTGAGGTATTGTCGCATCGTTGCCAGAGAGTATAACGATCCTGTTTTGGGACTAACGACCTATATAAATGAACGTCTTTATATAACGAATAGGCTTTCTTGAATATGGGGATGTCTAGGTTATCTGAACTCATGAAGATTTATAGAAACATTTATAACAGAATAATCTCTCTTGAGAATCTATTCTTAGCCTGGGATACATTCAAGCACGACAAAGGCCATAAGAAGGATGTGGGTAGATTCGATTGGCACTTGGAAGAAAACATATTTCAATTACACAGGGATTTGGCGAGTAAGAAGTATCATCATGATCGTTACTCAAGTTTTTATATAACTGACCCTAAGCAACGTCATATACACAAAGCAATTGTAAGAGATAGAGTGTTGCATCATGCAATTGTACGGATTCTGACTCCGATATTCGAACCGACCTTTATCGCAAAATCGTTCTCGTGTCGTGTCGGCAAGGGTACGCACAAAGGAGTATCGGCCGTAGAACTCATGACAAGGCAAGTTAGTAAGAATTACACTAGACCCTGCTTTGCACTAAAATGCGATATTAAGAAGTTCTTTAATTCTATCAATCATCGTCATCTTCTAGCCATCTTGGAAAGACGCATTGCAGATCCAGACACAATTTGGTTGTTAAGGGATATCGTGGGTAGCTTTCGCACAGATCTGTCAGACGTATTCAACGACAGAGGTCTTCCTATCGGTAACCTGACCTCACAGCTTTTTGCTAACGTGTACATGAATGAGTTTGATCAGTTTGTGAAACACGAGTTGAGGATTCAACACTATGCCCGATACACAGATGACTTTGTCATTCTCTCGTCAGACATGGACTACCTTCTGAGCCTCCTCGAGCCTATTCAATCCTTCCTCAAGAGATACCTTGATCTAGAACTCCACGAAGGGAAAACATCCATCCGCAAATTAGGCCAGGGTATAGACTTTCTCGGATATACTATCCTTCCTCACTACCGCCTCGTTCGAACTAAGACAAGGCGGCGTATCTTTAAGAAGGTAGATCAGCGTATAGAAGAATACCATACAGGAGTTATGAGTCGAGAGAGCTTGGAGCAATCTCTAAACTCATACTTAGGAGTTCTCTGCCACGCTAATGAGTACACGATGAGTGAAGACCTCAAGAATCGATTCTGGTTTGAGCTTAAGTCTACTAACTAAAAATATTTTTAGGGCCCTCGTGGTCACTCGGAACTTCCAACCTTGGCTGGCCACTCGTGTCCAGTACCTCCTGTGTTGAGACCCAGACAATGTTCTTTGAGTACTTTTAGTATATCTAAATTAGGCTCCTGGGTCAGGGGTCAAAAGTATTAAATCTTGACTACAAAGCTATATTATGGCAATTTAACTTTGTTCTTTATAAAGCGTGTTGTAGGCGAAAAGTTCTTGAATATTTCGAGAGCTTCTCGCCTATAACACCTTAGGCAGCCGATAAAGGAGGACGGAATGCCCCAGGTAATGCTTTGGGCACAGGAAGACGATGATGCTCGGTTCGAGATCGAATTCCTCGAGGAAGAGGCGGTTGCCGGACTCGTCTCCGATGCACTCGGATTCGAACGCGACGAGGACGGCAAACCCTCCTCGGTGGGAGTTGCCGGTCCCTTCTTGTACGGAGAGCTCGACTACAACATGGGGGGTGTCACTGCCTTCATCTTCGGCGGAGGCGACTGGACTGGCTGGGACAAGGAACAGCTAGACAGGGCCACTGATGAGATCTTCGCCGGTCTCGCTGAGATGATTGACGATGCGTACATCACGCTCGTCGTCGAGTTGCTCCCAGTTCCTGGGAACACCTTCAAGATCGGCAAGGCGATTCCTCCCACCGAATCCGACGCCTGAACCACACGCCCCGCCCGGCGCACAAGAGTCGACCCCGACACTGTGCACACGCCGGTGTCGGGGCTCGATTCTTTTATGGGTATTAACAATAAGTTCCAGCCCTAGCCCCTGGCCTCCCTTGTCTGGCACACATCCTAGTGGGGCCTGACAAGGTCCTTTAGGCATCTTTAGTATAACCAAATTAGGTTCTTAGGGCAGGGGTAAAAATGCGACATATGAGACAGTGGTAAGGGCGAGTCACATATTGACTACTCTATGTAAATATTGTATATGGATAAGGCACATTGACGTCTAACAACCCAGAAAGGTTGGGTGTTTACACATGACTATCGATCTCGGGACAGCAGACGCTGTCTGGATCATAGGCAGTCTCTACCTCAAGACGCCTGAGGCGTTAGAGCTAGTGCTCGCGAAGCTTCGTCAGATCGGCTACGAGGTCAAGGATCTGCGCGTCGAGGGCTATGCCATCGAGCGTGGTGAGACCACGCCCGAACAGATGGAGCAGAACGACTGGAGCCTCTGGTACGCCAGCCTGAAGGACATCCGTTTCGGGAAGTGCAAGAGCTGTGAGTCCAGGATCAGCACGCACGGCATCCAGGCTCATGGTCACACCTGCGAGGTCTGTGGCGAGGTGACTTACCTCCACATGACCGAGGGTTCGACCATCCGCTTCCGCTTCGCCAGCGAGGAGTACACCATGTTCGGCCCCGAGCTGAACATGAAGGTGAAGCGCTGGGACGCCGAGGGGGGTTGGCTCTACCTGGAACGTGAGCCCCTCGACTATGGCGGTTTCGGAATCGTCCATGGCGAGAAGGCTCAGGAGTACCTGGAGCGTCACGCTGATGAGTGGGAGCTCGTCGAGGAGAATGGCGAGCAGCTCATCAGGGTGTACTACCCCGAGCGGTTCGACTCTGAGACGGCCGTGATCAGTGCGATGGATATCCATGGTCACCACTGGAATCACTCAGTGGTCCTGGTATGGGAGGATGTGGAGTACTCGGAATACAGCCGGGACTTCCCGCTCCCCAAGTCCATCAGTCTCTACGAGGCATGGCATTGGGCTCCGCTGGAGCCTTCGCCGACCCTCCACGAGCGGATTATCCACGCGGCTAGACAGACTTCGGATGCCGGCTACTACTACCAGGACGGTAGTCCCGCCTGGAGTCGTCGTACTTACGAAGAGATGGGCAAGTTCGTCCGTCACTTCACGACGCTCGACGCCGACGCGTGGGACCAGGTCTCTCGGGGATTCCGTCTCGACGGACCCGGCGGGATCGCCGATGTGGCTGCATTCTGCCATCCCGATGCGGTGGTTACGAATGAGCCCAACATCGGTAACTTCCTGGTTGGTTTCGGCAAGGCCCTTGAGGGCAAGCGCCTCACCTCAGCGGAGGTGGACGCAATGAGTCGTGCCATCCAGGACGATCCTGACACCCAGGAGTTCATCGGAGAGCTGGCTAAGAGGCCGAAGGCCTAAGCCAGATCCACAGAAGGACCCCATCGGAAGATGAACGAGGACCCGTTCCCGTCTCGTCTTCTGGTGCGGGTCCTCGTTTATTTTTTGGATATAAGTTCCAGCCCTAGCCCCTACCCTCTCAGGTCTGGGGTATATTCACACATATTTCAAAATCATGAATGAGTGTCCATGGGGTTCTTTAGCTATAGGTCAGGTGACCTAGGTGGCTGGCCACTCGTGTCTGGTACCCATTGTAGTAAGGCCCAAAAAGGGTTCTTTAAGCTCTTTTAGTATACCGGAATTAGGGGTCTCGGTCAGGGGTTAAAATGCGACAGGTGGGACACTCCCTAATAGTATATTAATATTGACTGTCTCCCTTATTTATGGCATAGATTAGCCATACCTTGACAACTCATAGGGAGATGAACGATGCAAGCAAGAACCGGTGCTATTACCGACCCCAAGACCGGTTGCCAGCTCGGCATCCGTCTCCACGAAGGGTCAGGCGATGACTTCGTCGTCGTCCATGCCGGATACATCACCTCGCTCGATGACGAGTTGATGCAGATTCATACTCGCCTTCTCTCGGAAGCTCTCCCTGAGAAGAACATCCTGATGGTCGAACCGCCGGGTATCGGCGAATCGAGCAAAGACCTTGCGTTCGTCCCATCCTCGTGGCCCAGTAGGTCACAAGATGTGATGTTTCAAGGATTCGGGTTCTTGGCGGAAGCAGAACTCCGCGCTCTCTTCGATCTTGGAGTGAGACGGATGTCTCTGGTCGGTCTCTCGATGGGGAGTAACTTCCTCGCGAAACTCGGTCGGAGAGCTCGTGAACGGATTACCATCGATCGCTTCATCAACGTCTCTGGCGTTGTGAAGAGGTGGGGAGATCTACCTCACGGCAAATGGAAACTGTTCAAGGCCTACACGGCCAAAAAGCAGGCAGTCCAGCTCCAGGCGATTCGTCAGGATAGCACCAGCGAAGAAGTTCGCGGTGCCGTCCCGACGGAGAAAGAGCTCCTCCAGGTGATCCGGCAGAATGTTCTTGGAGGCAGGATCGCTCTCATGTATCGCTACCTCTGCCTCACCGCAGGGTCAACTTTGGAAGAAGATGTCCACGACCTCCTCTTTCACGGTATTGATGTTCGCTCCATCATCGGACATGCGGACACGATCAGCGATACGACCGCCTACGGGGAGTTCCCGAACACGGAATTCGTGGAGGGGAACCACGCAAGCGTGACTTCTGACCCTGCATTCATCGTCCCGCTCATCGCCGAGCGGCTTCGATAAGGCCTACATAGGTCGACACCATGGAACTGAGGTTCCACACCGGTGTCGTTTTACGGTGTGGGCCTCTTTTCTTTTTAGGATATTAATAATAAGTTCCAGTCCTAGTCCTTCTCTCCCTTAAGGATAAGTCTTTTATCAAAACCACCTCGTTCATTTTTCTTTTGTAGCCTGACGTCTTCTACTCCAAAGTAGTCAGGTAATTGTTTTAGGGCTTCGATAACCTCTAGAATATCTGCCAATTCTTCTGTGTTTTTTGCCTCTATAAATTCGTTTACTTCTTCTTTGAGTTTCAGAATTAGTTCAGCCAGATACTCGTCATCTGTAGCTATTCGTTTTTCGTAAGGGATACCCTTCTTGTCTAAGATTTCAGGAATTTTGTCTCGAACCAATTTGTTATATTTTTCTCCCATTTGGTTTCAGTATAGAGCAAAAGTTTCTAGCTGGAGGTCTAGGAATCCAACCGCTACAAATTATGTTGCTGTATCTCAAAAACGTGAGCATCTTCAGGCGTAGAGTCTTCTGACAATCTTAATATTTCGGAATTGCCAAAATGGAACATGGTTAGTACTTTCTCCCAATCAAGATTGTAATAAACTGCATAAATCATTTTCCCAAAGTCCCCGTGTGTAACTAATAGGATATTCCCGTCTTGGTGCTCGTTCTTAATATTAGATAAAACTTTCTTAGCCCTCTCAATTAGATCAGGAAAAGTTTCAGCCCCCTCGGGACTTAAGAAATATGTGATGCCATCCGTTTTAAGGATATCTGGTGCACATGACTCTTCTATACTTGAGGTTGGTTTCCCAGTCATAACGCCAAAATCGCGCTCGATAAGATCTTCTAGAACTTCTGGCTCTGGAGAGTTAGTGCTTTCCGTGATGATTTCGGCAGTCTTCTGGGTTCTTTTAAGGGGAGATGTGTAAGCTTTATCAAACTTGAGTCCTAACTCTTTAGCTTTTTTACCAGCTTCGTTTGCTTGCTCAATCCCCTTCTCTGTTAGCGGATTATCTCTTCTTCCATTAAGGATGCCACTCAAGTTATCTTCGTCTTGTCCATGACGAGCTAAATAAATATTTAACATTGTATAAATCTTAACATGACGACCCTCTTCGAGCGCACGAGACCCATACGCTTCTCGCGCTAGCACGACGTGGCTGCCGAACAACGAATCGAACCTCTTGGGCCTAGAACCTCATGGAATCTAGGATTCAGACCTCCTTTCGGTGATCATAACGGGTTCTATTCCCCGACGGGGTTCTAGTGGACGACGTTAGAACCTCTATTGGGGACGACGAAGATCTCTTAACATCATACCCTCCAGTGTGCGCCTTTCTCTCTTGCCCATATTTGCGGTAAACGGATCTATAAGACTATAGAGATTTCCGAAATCGCGTCTTACTTGAAACCCTCTTGCTTCTTCATCTTCATTCAGTATGCCAACCTCTCCCAAGTCTAATAAATGTGGCTGGCCACTATTATCAACAAGCCAGTTCTCAGTCTTTCCCCAATCTTTTGGCATAAAAAATCCTCTCCTATGAAAAGCATTAATTAGTTCGCTGATTTGCTCAATAATGCTCAAAACGTCCTCGCCGTGAGACGAGAGCCAGTCTTCTAAATGTTCACCCTCTATCTTTTCCATCAACATAGCTATTGGCACTAAGCCGTCTCGGTATGTCCTTAATACTCTTGGTAAGCCGGCCGTGCCAGACAAGTCACTCCAGGCCTTAATTTCAACATCACTTATACCCTCTGCCAGCCTATTAACTTTTAAGACTGTGGGTGAGATATTTGCTTCTTCGTATTCACAAGAATAAGCCGTATAAGAATCTCCCCTGCCTACTTCCGTTAAAGTGCGCAGAGAGGGATCTTGCTGCTTAATAAATTCTATTCTTTGAGATAACAATTCGTCCTTGTCCTCGTGGGAGCTATGTAAGAAATTTTCTGTAGGATTCATGGTTTAATAATAGTCAAAAACAGAGAATGGATCTACGAGGTTGCTACGGTAAATGGTCAGCTCCGCAAACAAGATTCGAACCGACAATAAGTTCTTGTTATAAATAGCCTCCCCTGTCGGGCTCAACTGGTTGCTGGCCTCCTCGAGCTAGAACCGTGTGGCTTCAAACCTAGCTTAGAAGTTCAAACTAGTTTTACTATATCAAAACGACCCTCTTCGAGCACGTGTAAAAACGACATCTTTGCGCCAGTTCCTAAGCTAGGATGGTAATGCCTTGACACCTATTAGTATTCTGGTACGTTATAATCTACATATGAGTATAGAAAGTAGTATAAAATCCAAGCATATAACTGAAGCACTTAGCGTGTATTTCTTTAGCGGTTTTAACCAACCCGCTGGGAGATACTCCGTTTAAACAAACACATATAAAGAACGAAGGAGACCTCCCAAGCGGGAGGCTCTTTTGTTCTAAGAGTTGGACTTTGTTTTCTAAGCTTATAGCAGACAAAATCCAGGCCTGAGGCAAAGAGCACTAGGCCTGGAAGCACCTTGAGTCTAGAGAAAGGTGGTGCTAGAGATGAGAAGCCCCGATTACTACATTCCCCTCCAGGAGGTCGGGAAACTCAACGAAAGGAGACGACAGGATCTTCGGCCACAGGTTGAGGAGGCCCTTACAGAAAGTGGCTTCGGTTTTCCCGAGGAGTTGAGGGAAGGCCAGTTCGCCATCTTGCTTCGCCAGGTCCCGACGTTTCGTTATGAGGATGCCCTGTTCATCCTCTGGGCCAAGCGAGCGGGGCTCACACCCCTCTGGCTGGGGAAGACTAACGACAGAATGGCGATGGTCTCTCCCTACAAGCGTTCCCTCACAACCATGAGGGTTGTTACCCACGTGGGCAATCGTGGTGGTGTGGAGGTCAGGAGGGCCAAGCTTGTTGATGGTCAGGTTGCAGCGAGCAACGGCCTCCGGCTCTCGGAGATCATCTGCGATCACGGAACAGATACGAAAGGCCGACGGCTCATCGATGTCCACGATGAGCGGTTGAAGCACTTCTACACAGACCCAGCAGTTGTAGATGTGTCCGCCGGCTGCTTAGCGGCAGGAGGAGCGCCACAGGAGTACTATCCATCTCTGTTGTCCTTGGCAGTGGCACACGGTGTCATTTTTAAGGACTTCCATGGAGGCGAAGCGGGACGCCAAGTGCGTCTTCCCTACGCCCAACGGACGTTTGAACCTGCTTTTCAAGAGGTTCGTGAACGTTTCAGAGTGGAGCCTCTCGTGGTCAGATTCCCGTGGTGGAAAGAACTTACCTATTACCCAGGCGCGACTCTCTCCGCGGAAATCTCTCCCTTCTGCCATTCGTGGGCTCTTAGGGAGGAGGTAGTTACACCAGCGATCACCTTCTAGGCACAGCGTGAGTGAGGGGTCCACTCGGACCCCTCACTCCCCCACCAAACAACCAATGTCGATATAACAACAGATAAATAATCATGAAAATGTACGTCAACCCATTAACTAAAGAGCAACTAAATCACTACCTTGCGATTCCTGATCTTACGGAAAGCGAAGAGCCCCACGCTATTCGTTTGTTGTACGAGAAAATTGCAGACTACATGAGAAAAAGCCATAGGAAATCGGATGTGCGAGTTTATCGTAAAAACCCAATAGTGAGTGTCGCTGATAACTACGACAGCTTATTAATCCCGGCAGACAACATTAGTCGTTCATCTACATACACACACTATGTTGATGAGACACACATACTACGTACGCATACAACGGCTCAGATCCCGGCAATACTTCGCGAACTTGCCGAGACTAAGGACAATTGGCTCGATGTTCTCATTCTATTGCCTGGCCTGGCATATCGGCGAGATATCACTGATAAAAAGCACATCGGGCAGATCCACATGTTGGAGATGTGGCGAATTGTCAGAAACGACAAAAGAAATCTGATTCTTAAGGATGATCTACTTGCTGTCGTCAATGGCGTAGCCAGTGTCGCTGCCCCTGGTTGGAGATTACGCATTGTTGACTCACCTCACCCATACACTAAACAGGGCATTGAGGTAAATACCGTATTAGGAGATCAAGATATCGAGATCCTAGAATGTGGCCTGATTAGTGATCAAATTTTGTCCAATGCTGGGCTCAGTCCGCAGGAATACTCTGGTTGGGCACTTGGCATGGGACTTGATAGGTTAGTTATGACCTTGAAGGATATTCCTGATATTCGGTACCTGCGCTCGACTAACCCGAGAATTGCAGAGCAAATGAAGGATTTGGAGAAATACCACGAAGTGTCTGATCAACCGCCCATTGCACGTGATATGTCCTATAGCGTACCCTGCGATTACGTCGAAGAGGATATAAGTGAAGATATCCGTGAGGCATTAGGTGCCAAACAAAACGTCCTAGAGAGCATCGAAGTCTTAAATGAAACGCCCTACGGTGATTTGCCACCAACAGTTATAGAGCGTCTAGGTATATCTAGTGATCAAAAGAATATTCTGGTGCGTATAACCTTACGACACCTTGAGAAAACACTCACAAACGAGGATGCGAACAGGATTTACGACGAGATATATGGGAAGATAAACCATGGATCTGGCGGCTATGTGTAGTTCGCTTCAGCGCGGATCGTGAGACCTTCGTGGTCTCTCGGAACTTCCAACCTTGGCTGCCGAATCAGGAATCGAACCTCCTAGGTCTAGTACCGCATGAATACTAGGTTCTATTGTTCGGATAATTGGTTCGAATCTTTGATGGATCACGGTTTTACTATTTCTCTGACCGTATATTTATCAAACTCTTGTTTGGAACAAATACCGATGCCTCGACTCATTAGGGGTGGATAATCCGACCAGGAAAACAGTGTGATATGTGGCACTGGGATATCAAAAGAAATATTGAGGAGGTTTGAGAGCTTGTCGTAGAAAGATTCTATATCCGTCAGCTTCGCCTCTTGCACAATAGTTCGCCTAGTGTGCTCGGTTAAGTCTTTATATCCCGACTCTAAAAGTTCTTCTCGATCATACTTATTCTCAAGAAGATAATACTTATCTAGTAGTTCGTACTCCCAAGAAAACTCATTTACTAAAGACACTATTTCCTCCCAAAATGAATTTGGATCAGAAGCACCCGCAAGAGCATCAAGAATTCTTTTAGAGTTTTTAGTAACAGCTACACTGATATGATATTCGGGTTTCTCAACAAGTCTTGCTTTATCGGCTTCTCCCCGGACAAAACCAGGTATCTCTACCCCACTAATCGGTAGGATAATATGTCCTTTTTCTCTAACGAATTTCTTTTCTGTTGGGAAGGCCATATCAAAATCGTAGCATATTTGGAGCCTTCGTGGTCTCTCGATAAACCCCACTTCTGCTGGCCTCCTCGAGCTAGAACCGTGTGGGTTCAAGCCCTGCTTGGAGATTCAGACTAGTTCTACTATATCAAAACGACGCTCTTCGAGCACGTATAAAAAGTAAACTTTTTCTTGATAAATGATGGGTAATTAGGCATATTATATCTGCAACTTGACAGCAATGGAGGCGTAATGTGTGCCATCAAGGAATATCGGATTGACCTGTATTTCAGCGAAGAGGCCTGGGAACAAATGGAGGAGTTGGCCGATAGGGCCGGCACTTCGATTGGAGACCTCATCAAACGTGGAATTGCCATCCTGCGGTTCAAGGTCAGGGCCGAAGAACATGGGAAGAAACTCCTGGTTGCGAAGAAGAGGCGCTTCTTCGGTGGTTGGAAGGTCTTCGAGGTGGTGTATGGAGGAGAGACGGAAGATGAGTGATGCGACTGAAGTCCAAAAACTGGAGGATTATCTCCAACACAAGTTCTGGGCGGAAGTTCTGTCTATGGCCACCAGAGGAGCACTCTTCATTGGGTTGCTCTACCTGAGCGCTTTCTTCGTGGGAGCATCAGTGACCCTGCTCCCTGAGGGTGCGCAGGTTGATGGATTCTTGGTGATCTCGGTGGCCTGGTTCGTCTGGAATGGGTGGATCGCTTTCTTCTCCCCGCTTTCATCGTGGATCAAGAAGAAAGCCAATCAACTGGTAGGCGTCGAAAGTCCGCCAGAGTTCCTTTGTGATGATGATTAGTCCCGTACGCTGGGATCACGAAAATGCAACGTGGTTACCAGCTGCGGGACATTTTCGTTTATGAGTAAACAAAGTATGGCAATTATCAAACCGCTTGGTGCTGGCCGCATGGGACGATGTTGGAACTTTATTGAATGAAAATGTGCACGATAGCTTATTATAAGGTGACTGTAGGTCGTAGAGGCCGTTAGAACTTATTTTGTAAAAACGATAGATCCTTATTATTTAGATTTATTATTTAAACATTGCTTTTCGCTCTTTTGAGCTCATCAGCATAAGAACACACTTATGGAAGCGGGTGCGACAAGTAGATGCAACCGCTCCGGTGGAAAAACCCACCAATGGATCAGCTGCTTTGGACCCGGTCAACGACAGCATCGATGGCCTTCTCCAACGGCTCACCGAGCTCGTCTGCACCAAGATGCAGTACGGCGAACCCATCGCCCTGCTCGAGGGTCGAGAGAGTGTTGACATTCCCCATCGCCTCGTGAGCGTTGAGGAGGGCCTTCACGCCCGACTCGACTTGAGCCTCTGGTGGATCAACGTCACTCGTCTCACGAAGCTTGTCGATGATCCGCTGAGCCGTTCCGTCACCACCATTGTCCCGGTCGTAGCCCCACGGGTCGAACTCGTCCTCTTCGAGGTTGAGCTTCAGTGGGCGGCCGTGCAGGTAGTCGAAGTAGAGCTGGCTCCGTCGCCGACTACGAGGTCCGGGGTAATCCGGATCAGCATCAGCGCCGATGATCTCTTGAGCCATCTCTTCAGTCATCCCTTCCTCAGGGCCGAAGGCGGCCTGGAGGAAGCCCATCCCGGAAGGAGCCGAGTGGTTCCAAAGAGCGGCGAGAACCGCTGCTTTGGAAAGGCCGCTGATGTCGACCATCTCACGATCAGACATTATGGTCTCTTTTTCCTCATCCGTAGTTGAGTGCACCGTCTTAGCGCACAAGATAAGGAAGGTGCCTACCAATTAACTGATAAACACTTTTCTTACCTTATGCGCGGTCTACTTGTCGCAAAATTCTAGAAGTAAAAGAACAGGCTATTAATACCATACTTTATGGTATTAGTCAACAGTATCTCCCTTATTTATAATTAAGAATTAACCTCTCAAGTCAGTCTCAACTGGTTGCTGCCGGACAACGAATCGAACCTCTCGGGTCTAGTACCTGATGGAATCTAGGTCTTAAATCTTCTTATAGCGATTATAACAGGTTCGATTCCCTGACCGGTCAAAGATTAATCAAATTAACACGGATTTGCTTCTCCAGAATAGGAATAGACTGATTGCTCCGAAGAATAAGACTATTACTCCCGAGAGGCTTAACGCTTGCGCCAAACTATAAACATCAACAGCCCATCCTATAAATGGCGTTATCACTGCGAAGAACATTTTTTCAATTAAGCTTTTAACCGATAAAACAGTGGCTCGGATATTAGAATCCGTTAACTGATGCACATAATCAGAAACAACTACTGACGAGAATCCTTTAACAAATTGTATTAAGAGGGCAAAAGCAAAGCTAAATAAATAGATGAAGTTGCTCATCAAAAGAAAACCTAATCCTGTTAGTGTAGATAATAAGACAAGAGAATGCTTCTGCCCGATTTTTTCTTCAATTAAGTGAGAGTATTTTGCACTTATCGCTACAACTACGTTAAATCCAGCAAAAACAACTCCGAAGTAGACTATATCCAGCCCCGATAGTTTGAAATATGGCTGATAGAGAAAATAAGCGATGTTAATAAATCCTACTACGATAGCCGAGTAGGCTAATAACCATCTTAATTTCTTGTTTTTGAATACTGCTAGCTTTATTACTTTAAATAAATCAAAGAGGTAATTTTTTGTATAAATTGCTTTATGTCTTTTAGGTTCTTCAAGGGAAAGAGAAAGAGGGATTAGTAAAAACATGAACGGTATCATGGCATAAAATGGATATCTAAAACTTAACTTACCGAGAAATCCTCCAATGATACTTGCGATAGAAACACCGACAGCATAATAGAAAACAATATTCCCCCATATTCTCTTATATTGGTTTTCTCTTTTTAGGTTTTTCAGGGTGTCGTAGATAAAAGCTGAATCTGCACCAGAAATGAAAACTCCTGCCATTGCCCATAAAACACCCGCAAATAAGAAGTGATAGAAATTAGTACTTAAGGCGAAAACAGACATCGCCATTGCTGCAAAGATGCCAGTAAGCGCTAATGCCTTCTTCCTTCCAAAAATATCAGCAAAATACCCTGAAGGAACTTCTAGAAGTACAAACAATATTGATGCGGCGGATTGAAGAATCATTATTTGAGCTAACGACAATCCATTCGCTTGGTAAAACAAAACAATGATTGGAGTAAAAAACATCAAACTGTACAAAATCATGTACAGATACATCTTCCAGATATTGTTTTCTAGTCTTGCTATGTCGGCACTACTGTTCGTCATATTCTTGTGATTCAAAATCTATATCAAAATCCTACCACATTAAGCTCTCCGGTCGGTCTCAACTAGCTGCTGGGGAACAGGGACTCGAACTCTTAGGCTCTAAGACCGCATGGAATCTAGACTTTTAGCTCAAGAATTCTGCTGAAAGAGGTTCGAATCCCCAATCGGTAGTTCGTAGGTCCAACCCTCGGAGCATTATCTTGACTATAGTCATGTTTTGTGTTATATATTAGATACAATTCCTCATCTTGATGTTGAGGTCATTCCTATAAGGAATAAGAGGCCCCGCACCTCTTGCGGGATAGAGAAGGAGTGTCTTGATGGCACTTGAGCAGTTCCTCCCAGAAGGAACCGAGTGGGATATTCCCATCCTCGATGGACCGAGCCAGTTCGCGATTACGCGTCATGTGACGAACCTTCTCGCGACAGGCTACCAGAGCGATGACTCCAAGGTCACATTCACGGTCGTCATCGACGGTGTCCAGGTGAAGGCTTTTATGCTCGAGCCTGGTATCCGGGGTGCGTACGCAGAGACGGATAGGAACCTAGAGAAGCCCATCGTTCGTGTCGACGGCGAGCTCTGCTACAGGCCTGGTACGATGCTGTACGTGCCTGTGTCTGGCTTGTTCTCGATCGGGGAACACGAAGGTGGTTTCCTGGTGACCGGAGATGTCAGGGAGTCTCACTTCGGATATCACTTCAAGTAGGCCTCAACCGGCGATTCGAGCCTCAACTCACTCGCTGGGTTGGGGCCGTTTCGCTTTTACCCCAGTAAATATCAATACTTTCTCCGAGTTTTTTATATCAAAATTTAACACATTACCCTCTCCGGTCGGTCTCAGCTGGTTGCTGGGCTTTAGGGATTCGAACCTCTCGGGTCTAGAACCTCATAGAATCTAGACTTCCACTCCCTCTAAAGTGATTATAACAGGTTCGAATCCCCGACGGGTCATTCTATGGATGTATGTTAGAGACTCTAGATTGGTTAAGTATTAAAAGAGA
>JAHJZF010000054.1 GCA_018826645.1 Patescibacteria group bacterium
CTGGTCTTATAAGGTAGTTTTCTTCTGCTGTCTTAATTGCTTCTTTCGTCTTGTTGGTCGTCGAACTACTACTCGATTTAGAAACAGGCAAAATGGCCAACTCTTCTCCGGGCTTTATTAAACTAGTGCCCTTATCATTGGCCGACTTAATCTCGCTAACCGAAATTCCAAAATTAGCAGCGATACTTGATAGGGTATCTCCGTCTTTCACCTTGTATGTCAAAAGCTCTTCTTCTCTTTCTTGATATTCTCCAAAAGGACTATCGTCCCCCGAAAGAGAGCCTCTCTCAACTAAAATGAATCCTTCGAAATCTTCGTATGTATCTGCGTGATCTATCTCGGTAGCTGGTCCAGCCGTACCCAAGAAAGCTCCGTCCTGCAAGCTCCCGATAAGATCTTCTGTTATAAATTGAGCGTCTGGGAGTGGGGCCTGTTCTGCCAATCTAAAAAAGGCCAGGTCGGCCGTTATTATTCCCAAAACTATTACTACTGGCACTGCCACCCCTCTGAACCGGCCAGAAAATTTTTGTGGTATTCTACGAATAACAGCTATATATTAAGCTGAAATCTTAAAAAATCAAGCTAGTCTTCCACACCCAACATGAACCTAAGCGATAGTCAAATCGAAGCAATTACTCATGGCGAAGGCCCTCTTTTAGTGACGGCCGGAGCCGGCTCTGGAAAAACCCGTACTTTAACTCAACGGGTGATACATCTTATAAGTTCGGGCATTGTTCCTAGTCGAATTGTCGCCATCACATTCACGAACAAAGCAGCTAACGAGATGCGCGAACGCATCCTTGCCGAAACGCGCAAAACTAGAACCGACAAAACTCCGTATATTGGCACCTTCCATGCGTTCAGTGCAAAGATCTTAAGAAGGGAGGCGTACAAAATAGGCAGAACTCCAAATTTCGTTATCTTCGACGACGACGATTCTTCAAGGGTTATTAAAAAGATTCTCAAATCGTTCGACCTCGACGAAGCAAAGGGCAAGTCTGCGCCCACAATTAAAAGAGCTATCTCTACTATTAAAACGGAATTAAAAGATGCCCTTACCCTAGACGAATTCGAGAGAGAGGTTTTTAGAGAATACGAACATGAGCTGATTGCCCAAAACGCTCTCGACTTCGACGACCTTATAGAGAAAGTTGTGCGCCTCTTTCAGGATAATCCAGACACCTTAAACGAACATCGAAGTCAGTTTGACCATATTCTAGTCGATGAATATCAAGATATTAATTCCGTTCAGTATCAATTAGTTAAACTCCTCGCTGGAGAGCATAAAAACCTAAGCGTAGTCGGTGACGACCAACAGTCTATCTATGCGTTCCGAGGCGCCAACATTAAAACCTTCCTCGACTTCGAACGCGATTGGCCTAAAGCAAAAATTGTTCACTTAGGAGAGAATTACCGCTCAAGCGGAAACATAGTTAAGGCGTCTGCGGGAGTAATAGAGAACAACCGCCTCCAGATTAGGAAGCGCCTCTGGACAGAAAACCCCGAAGGGGCGCCCATCAATATAATCGGGACAGAAACCGCAAACGAAGAAGCAGATATCATCGCTGAACGAATAATATCTAGGGGTTCAGGAGAATCTGCCATCCTTTACCGAACCAACGCCCAATCTCGCGCCCTCGAACAGGCGCTCAACTTCCACTCCATCCCTTACGAGATATACGGCGGGGTAAAGTTCTATGAGAGAAAAGAAATAAAAGATATTTTAGCTCCTTTGCGCTACGCTCTTAATCCGGTCGAAGGCATTGGTAAAGAAAGGATTCAAAAGACTTTTCTAAAAGCCGTTCGCGAAAAATTAATCGAGGAGTTACCCCAAATGGGTAAAGAGCTCGGCCTGATGGAGCTCATTGGCTACGTGCTTAAAACTACGAACTATTTTGAACTCCTCGTGAAAAAATACGACAACTCCGAAGACAGAACGGAGAACGTACGCGAACTTATTAGCTTCGCTTCTGAATTCAAATCTCTTGAAGAATTTATGGAGCGCGTTTCTCTCCTTCAGGCAAGCGACAAAATCAACAAGTCCGCCAAAGACGCTCCCGTTAAACTGATGACTATTCACCTAGCCAAAGGGCTAGAGTTTAAAGACGTCTATATCGCTGGCGTTAACGAAGGACTCCTCCCCCACCAACGCTCGTATTTCTCAGCAGAAGATATCGAAGAAGAGCGACGCCTGATGTATGTGGCAATGACGCGAGCTAAAGAAGGCCTCTTCATTCTATTTTATGGAATAGCGTCGCGCTTCCTATATGAAATC
>JAHJZF010000007.1 GCA_018826645.1 Patescibacteria group bacterium
ACCGTCAAAGGCAGCCTTAACCCCATCAAGGATATCTGTTTCTGTCATGTTCTTGCCAATAACATCGCGGAGTCTTTGTGTTCCTGCTTCTGGGGCAATGGTAATGCCAGAGGGGCGCACGCGGGAGACCTCTTTAGCCAAGCAGACTGAAAAAGTGTTGGTTCTCATGGAGGGGAGGGCAATGTTGATTTTTTTTGGCGCGTATTTTTTTGCCAGAGTCTTTGCCAGCTCTTCTATTTGAGGATAATCCGAGGTTGAGAGCGAAACCAGGGAGAGTTCGCTATAGCCGGTATTTTTCAGGATAGTGTCAGCTTGCTCGATCAATGTTTCTATCTTTTTAGTGCGCACCGGTCGGCCGGTCCAGCCAGCCTGGCAAAATTTGCAGCCCCATTTGCAGCCCCGCATAATCTCGATCACTGCCCGATCGTGGACAGCTTCGAGAAAGGGGACAATGGGGGAGAGTGGACAAGGGACAGTGGTCAGGTCTTTTATGTAGCGTTTTTTGACAGTTTGGCTGATGCCGGGAACGTAGACGCCATCAATTTTTGATAGGGCTGTCAGCTGTGAGGTGCGAGGTGAGGGGTGTGGGTTATGATGCATGAGGGAGGAGTTGCGCAAGACATCGATAATTTCCAGAATTACTTCTTCCCCCTCGCCAATGACAAAAAAATCAATAAAATCAGCAATTGGTTCTGGATTATAGGTGCAAGGGCCTCCGGCCATGATCAGTGGATCTTTGTCTGTGCGATCCTTGGCATAAATAGGGATCCCTCCCAGATGCAGCATATTAATTAGGTTGGTGTAGGTTAACTCATGGCCAATGCCAAAGCCGATGAGGTTAAAGTCTGAGATCGGACGGAAAGATTCCAGGGCTGTGAGCTGTGAGCTATGAGTTGTTCTTCCATGTCTGGCCAGGGGGCGAAGACGCGTTCAGCTAGAATATCTTCTTGTTGGTTTAATATATGGTAAAGGATTTGGATGCCTAAATTGGACATGCCGATCTCGTAAGTGTCTGGATAGGAAAGGGCAACTTTGATCGGTGTTTTTTCCCAATCTTTGTGTACAGAGTGGAGCTCGTTCCCTATATAGCGTGCGGGTTTGCGTACGTTGGGTAATATTTTTTCTTTTAAGATTTGTTCGTAGGACATTTATTCATTATAGCAGGGATTGGGGGTTAGGGACTAGGGAGTAAGAAAAAGGATCTTGACAATATGTTATCTGGTGTTATTCTTTTTGCAAAAGGGGGTTGGTTATGAAAATTGGCATAAGCATCTTTATTGTTTTATTGTTATGCAGTTCGGTTTTTGCTTTTACTGATACAGGATTACTTGATTCCAAAAAGTCCATTGGTGGATTCCTAATGTCTAATTCTGAGACATCAGCCCTTTCTTCTGGCCTGCTTTATAATGAAAAACTATCAGATAATTCAGAATGGAAAGTCTTTTATACTTCGTATCATAGCGTTTACTTTTTAACTAAAAATGGGTAATTCGTAAATATTGTGGGGTGGCGGCGGGGTTTTAACCTCTTTGTATATAGAACAAAAAGAAAAGCATCGTTTACCAAGAACCTGATATAGTTTAATTGCAAAAAGAAACTACAGGGAGGTAACCGATGCAAGTGTATACTATCAAACAAGCTTTAAAATTACCAGGATATAAAATAACGGTACTAATATCAGAAAGCGATTCTGAAGTCCACCTTCGCCTAGAACCAGACAAATGCAACGAGTTTATTTGCTCTGGCTGCGGAAAAACCCACAAAGTTGGCTATCATGGTCTTGTGGTCGCGGTTGTAGAAGACTTGCCGATATTTGGCAAGAGGGCCTATCTTCACGTAGTTAAGCGACGTTACAAATGCCCTGAAGATGACAGTATTTACATAGAAAAAATTCCCTGGCTTAAGAAATGGTCTCGTGTTACAAGAAGGTTTGCCGAGCATGTTGGTCGGCTTACGGCCATAACAACCAATCAAGAGGCCGGTTGGTTCTTTGGCCTTGACGATGAAGCTGTTTACCGCATAGACAAATCAATTCTTGAAGAAAAGTTTGAGGAAAAGTTAACGCCCATTCCGGCGGCAACAAACATAAGCGTAGATGAAGTTAGTTATCTCAAATATCATCGCTACTTAACTAATGTGGTTGATGTTGACAGAAGGTCCGTGATTTGGAACGACAGAGGACGAAAGACCGAAATCTTAGATAAATACTACGAGGGCATTGGGCAAAACGCCTGCGGGCGAATAGAAAGCGTTGCCCTTGACGGAGCTAGAACTTATATTAGCTCAACGACCAAGCACGCGGTGAACGCCACGATTGTCTACGACAAATTTCACATCAGGCAGAAACTTAATTGGGCTGTAGATATGGCCAGAAA
>JAHJZF010000055.1 GCA_018826645.1 Patescibacteria group bacterium
CGTAATCCTCTATTCAAGAGGTCTTCGTGTGGATTTTGAAAACTTTGATTTAGTTAGAACCGGCGGTATTTATCTGAGTTCTAATCCTAGTCAAGCATCTATCTCGTTAGATGGTGAATTTCAAAATAATAAATCTGGCATACTCCAGAAAGGGACCCTTATCACCAATCTTGTCCCCGGCGAGTATCATGTGGAGTTAAAAGAGGAGGGACGTTTTGATTGGATAAAAAATCTCGATGTAGTGTCTGGAGAGGTATCTGTTTTTGATACTATTGTTCTGTTAAAAAATCCAGACCCACAAATTTTGAAAGAGGGTCTGTTTACAAATTTTGATGCAAAGGGACCCCACTTAGCCTTAGAAGTCAATGGAAGCGTCCAACTAGATGGAACACAAGTTTTGGGACATCGAATAATTTCGCTTACGGAGGGCGGAACAATCATTACTAAAAGCGACCAAACTAGTAATTATTATTTAGCCAGTGTTTTTAATCCCGAAGAAGGATTAAACCTAAGCTTAATTTTTAATAACTTGAAAGAAAGTCGTTTGGGATTACCGGGTGTACTTCAGTTGAAAAGAGTTCTACCTATTCCTAATAAAGATAAACTTTTTGTTGTCTCTACGGATAGGGCTATTTACCTGCTTGATATAGATCGCCCCAATATTGAACTACTTACTTCTAGTTATGATTATTTTGATCTTCAAGACAATGGTACGCTCGTTTGGGTTGACGGCTCTACTCTGCATAGTTTTAATTTCCTCCTGCGTAACGACTCTGAAGTTTTGGATTTAGGTGATAAAGGCTTGGTCGTCAAAAAAATTGCTCGAATTAATGAAGGTTGGTTAATTCTAGAAGGAGGAGTTTTATCGATTCGTTCTGGTGAAAATATTATACCGCTTGGCAATGCAACTGATTTCACGATATCTCCGAGTGGCGACAAGATTGCTGTATTAGATGGAGGAAGAAATCTATATGTATATAACCCAAAGACCAAGCTCACTTTTTCTGGATTGGGACAAGCGGTTGAGAATATTGTCTGGTATGAAGACGAGGCACATATCTTTGTTTTAGAGGGTGGTGCGCTCTACTTTAGGGATATTACTAAAGGGCTTCCGGTAAATAGTTTCGAGCTTGATTGGGGGGTATCAAAATTAGTTTATCGACGAGGGGAAAATAAAGTTTTTATATCTAAAGAGAGTGGAATCTGGGAAATACAGCTTTAGTTGGTTAGAATTTCTGGCTTCCCTTCTGTTATCAAAATAGTGTGTTCGAAATGAGCGGAATCGCTTCCGTCTGCGGTGGCAAAACTATCGTCAGGAAGTTGCTTAATTCTACTTGTTCCCATAGACACCATTGGTTCTAAAGCCAAGACCATTCCAGGACGAAGCTTCATCCCCTCCCCCGGTGTACCAAAATTAAACACCGAGGGCTCTTCATGAAGCTTCTCTCCAACGCCATGCCCCGTAAGTCCATCTATGACAAAACCCCCATTTTTTACGATAACTTGTTCTATGGCATGGCCGATATCTCCAATCGTGTTGCCACCCCTAGAAGCCTTAATTCCGGCTAACAGGGCATCTTTGGTAATTTTAGTAAGCTCTTTCTTCTCTTTGGATACCTTACCAATTAATACGGTAATAGCTGAATCGCTTATCCCTCCTTTCCAGTCAACACCTAGGTCTAATTTGAGTAGGTCTCCAGATTTCAGTTCATAATTGTATGGTTGACCATGGACTATGACGTTATTGACTGAGGCGCACAAAGCAAATGGATAGGCCTCTTTAACCCCATCTGGTCGATAACCTAAAAAGGCTGGCTTGCCATCAGCTTCTTCGATCAAATTACGAGCCAAATCTTCAAGCTCCATCAGATTAACACCCACATCAGCTTTGCGCTCTAGTTTTCGAAGAGTAGAAGCAAGAATCCGACAAGATTGTCGGATATTTTTAATCTGCTCAGGAGATTTGATTAAAGCCATTATTCTTCTAGGTATTTTTGAATATCGGCGAATACCTCTTCTCTACTAGGAGCGCCGTCTATATCAATAACTCGATAACCTCTTTTATCAAGTTCTTTAAAGACTGGTTCTGTGCGTGTGCGATACTCTCCTATTCTTGTTTCCATAAGTACTGGATTATCATCTTGTCTTCCCTCCCCCCTCATCGCATTTCTGTTAGCGGCCTCTTCTTCAGATAAATTTATTCTAAAAAAATAAAGACTTTCTTTCCCGTATTTATCAGAAAGCCACTTAGCAAGACCGCCGAGACGATCTTTGCCAAAAGATTCATCAAGCGCCCTAAAAGATCCACTCACAGAGATTCCGGCCTGATTACCTTCTATGATTTTTTGATATTCTTTTTGAGTCAATTCTAGAGTGGTTAGCGGATCCATAAGTTCTCCCCTATCCATCTCCGGCGTAGAAAATCCTTCTTCTTTCAAACGTCGAAACATAGTACCAGTATCAAAATAGGCAAGACCGTACTTGTTAGCAGCTAATTGAGCTTGAGTGCTTTTGCCAGAGCCTGGTGGACCCGTAAAAACTAGTATCTTAGGACTCATTTTAAGTTCCTTCGTATTCTCTAACTGTAACCTGTGAATCTATTTGTTTGGCCATATCAAGCGCTACGGCCACCGTAATCAAGATAGAGGTTCCCCCTATCGTAAGCGCCTGTGTTCCTGTTATGGTTTGGGTCAAAATTGGCAAAATAGCAATTAGCCCAAGGAAAGTCGCACCAAATAGAGTAACTCTTGAGACTACGCTTTTAAGATAAATTGCTGTTGGGTGTCCGGGTCGAATGCCTGGTATAAAACCGCCGTTCCTTTGAAGATTCTTAGATATCTCTTCTGGGTCAAAAGTAATACCTATATAGAAGTAGGTAAAC
>JAHJZF010000056.1 GCA_018826645.1 Patescibacteria group bacterium
GTCTTCTCGAGGTTAATCATTATCAAAAACTTTAGGAACTTTCAGGTGTCCCTTCTCTTGATTTGGGAAAGCAGGTTCAAAATCTTCTTGTAAAGACGGTTTATCTTCTCGGAAGATGTTTTTGAGAGCAGTGCCACCCGTCATGGGTAAAACATTTTTAACATTCACTTTCTCAAGTTCGGCGACGTGCTCTAAAATTTCTTCGATGTCTTTCTGAAACACCTCTTCTTCCTTTTTAGATAGCTTAATACGAGCTAAATGTGCGTATTTTTTAATATCAAAATCCATGGTGGTTTTATGATAGCATATCCAAAAACTCTTTTTCTGTAAGGATTTTGACGCCCAGTTCTCTTGCCTTTTCGAGTTTTGAGCCCGGTTTTTCTCCGGCCACAAGATAATCTGTCTTAGCGCTGATGGAATTTGTTGGGTGTCCACCAGATGCACGTATCTTAGAATAAGCCTCTTCTCTTGAGATTGATTCGAGCGTACCTGTAATTATGAAAGACTGGTTATTCAATTTATTGGCAATCGCCGTTTCTCCATGAATTATCCTCACGCCAGCTTCGTCAAATTCCCTAAGCAATTCTAAGTGTTTTAGATTATCAAACCACACCTTAATACTCTCGCCGACTTTTGGACCAATATCGGGCACGCTCATTAACTCCTCCAAAGAAAATTTTCCTAAAGTATCAATTAGGTCCGATGGTTTTCGCACAACAAGTCGATTTTTACGAAGCTGGTCCTCTAAGGTACGAGAAGTTTCTTCTCCGATATGGAGGATACCCAAACTATATATAAATCTGTGCAATTCTATCTTTTTGCTCTCTTCTATCTCTTTCAAAATGTTATCTGCGGATTTTTCTCCAAACCCCGGCAAAATAGAAATCTCGCCCTTATCTAGGTGAAAGATATCGGCAAAATCGGACAAGAAACCTTCCTCAATAAACTTATCTACAATCTTTTGCCCTAGACCCCTGATGTCGAAAGCCGACCTCGATACAAAATGGCCAATGCCCTCACTCAGGCGCGCACCACAATCCGGATTAGAACATTTGTGGGCTACTCCATCTCTAACGATTGGTGAGTCATCTATTGGACATCTGTTTGGCATAGAAAACTTAACCTCACCACCATCTCGAAGATTTTTTAAAACTTCTGTTACTTGGGGGATAACGTCCCCTGCCCGACTAACAATGACCGTATCCCCGACCCGCACGTCTAGACGCTCTATCTGGTCAAAATTGTGCAAAGTAGCATGCTGGACAGTAACGCCCCCCACCTCAACCGGCTCTAGAAGGGCTACTGGAGTCAAAGCGCCCGTGCGACCCACCTGAATCTTAATTCCCTTAACTCTGGTCGTAACTTCTTCTGGAGAAAACTTATATGCAATCGCTCCTCGAGGCGCCTTACCAACTATTCCTAGGCGTTCATAAAGTTGGTCGTCATTGATGACGACTACGATACCGTCTATCTGATACGGAAGCTTATCTTTATCAATCTCCCATTTGTCACGATACTGAAAGACTTCTTCTAAAGACCGCACGGTCTTGTGATCTTTATTGCCAGTCTTAAACCCAAGCTTGTGAAGCAACTCATGCTCCTCCCTATGAGTTCTTTGACCCAAATCGGTGGCAATGCTGTACGCAAAAGAATCTAATTTTCTTGAAGCCGCTATTTTAGGATTAAGCTGACGTATTGTCCCGGCTGCAATATTGCGCGGGTTGGCATAGGGTTTGTCTCCTTTTTCATCTTGCTCCTTATTAATTCTCTCAAATTCATCCTTAGTGATAAAAACTTCGCCCCTTACGATAAGCTTCTCTGGAACATCTATTTTAGATATGTCGTTGAGGTTAAGAGGTATGGCGTCTACAGTCTTGATGTTGTTCGTAACGTTTTCTCCGACCATGCCATCCCCTCTCGTTGAGGCTTGGACTAAGATTCCCTTTTCATAAAGAAGTTCGATAGCAAAACCGTCTATTTTCAATTCCACATAAAACTCTTCGTCTAAATCTTCTTTGAGATAATTTTTAGCACGCTCGAACCATTCTTTAATATCTTCCCGCGAAAAAGCGTCATTGAAAGAAATCATTCTTTTCTCATGACGCACACGTTCAAAACCTTTAGCTGGCTCGCCCCCTATACGCTGGGTCGGTGAATCAGAAGTTATAAGCTCTGGAAACTGTTGTTCCAAATCGAAAAGCTCTTTCTTAAGGGTGTCGAGAGCGGAATCAGGTATTAGAGATTTATCTTCAACGTGGTAGGCGTATCGATAGCGCCTGATTTCTTTCTTGAGTTTTTCAATTCTTGGTTGAGCTTCACTTTTGTCCATTATTTTAAACCTTATTCAGGAGTTGTCGTCGCCACGGGACAATTACTTGATTGACCCCCAAAAGCACAAAGTCCATCAAGTCCTATCTCGAATGCCCTTGCGGTCCTATTCGACAAGCCTAAAGACTGAGCAGACTTACATTCGGCGTCAAATTTCACTATATAAGATACGGGAATATCTTCGTTCTTAAATGTAAAGAAATCGTCTCCGGGCTCAATGGGGTTTACATCACATGCGCCCGGCGTAACAAAACGCGTGTAGAGCGCGTGTTCCATCCCCGCGTCAGCAGCGAATATTGCCCGTGCTGAATCTTCGGCACCCGCCGTTCTTTTCAACTGAAACAAGACCAGCGAGCCAGCAAGAGATGAGGCGGCAAGAACAGCGCTTGATATCAAAAGCACGCTTAGAATCATTACTTGTCCTTTATTTCTTCTCTCGTGTTTCATTGTTCAATTAAAAGCCTTGAGCTGACTGTAGTTTGTAACTGAAGCTCAATGTCTTTACCTGCCAAAACCACTATAGAAATTGTGATAAGCGGAGGATTGGCTTCGGATTTTGATATAAATTGAAGACTTGAAATATTGATGTCCGGCGATGTGAGGTCTTTTATTCCTTCACCCGGAACTCTTCTTTGAATGACTCCGTTACCGAGAGAGTATGTTACGTTCCTACCCGAAGCGTTAATAAAATTAAGCCCTCCTCCACTAACGAGCTTAATGTTAAAAGCGGTCCTCACCTCTCTAGACATCTGCTCTATAGCAAGCGTGGCATTATTCATGGCCTCGCTTAAGCTAGAAACCGTCTTTTGAGTCCTTAACGCCTGTATAAACACTCCACTAGCAATACTAATCACAACGAGGAAAACCGTCATAGAAACTAAAAGCTCCATAATCGTAAATCCGTCACACCTACGCTTAGGTGTGGGGATAAATCCCTGTTTATATTTATAATTTATTTTCATCCTCTTATTAAAGTGGTGCGGATCTCCAATTATAAAATCTATCTGCTAAAACGACATCCAAATCTATACCACCTCGCCCTACCCAAAAAACCCTAGATTCAACTTTAATTACATCCGTATATTCGTCATGATCTATATCTTCAAACTTAATAAATACATATCTCATAAAATTAGTATCTTCGCCTTCGGATCCATACATCCCGTCATTGTCTTGTTTTATGAGAAAATTACGAGAATTCTGTTTATTAAGTTTTGGCTCCGTGGATCTGCAGTTGGCTAGACCTTCGTCGTAATTAACAGAACAAAATTTATCATTGGCAGAGACTAATAAATTACTAAACGTTTTTTGGCTCACATACTCTGCATCTATAACATTTTTAACAACCTCGATACCTTCAGACGCTAGATTAGTGGCAATGTATTGATCTACGGTCAACCTGCTTAAACCTAAAGATTGGCTCAAGACGCCAAAAGTCCCCATCATCCCAACCAGAAGCAAGCTGATGGCAACCATGGCCTCTACCATAAGCTGTCCCTTCTGATTATCTTCTTTAGAAATTAACATCTATTTGACCTGTGTTGGCAATTATTATTGATATGCTTTGCTTATCCACTTCCTCCTCATTAACAAAGCTAGCGACTACATTTATTTTTACTTCTGACGTATCAACGTTTCCACCAATAATAACAACTGGTAGGGGCGGAACGAAGACTATATCGACAACCCCGCTATAGCTCTTAGGGGTTTTGAACTTAATTCCATCGTCATCACTTAATTTTAATACATCCAAACTGCCATTGAGACGGACGGCTCTATTGGAATTGTTTTCGTAGATATAATCTTCTAACGTTGCCTTATTTGATATATCTCCAAGCACTCTTTCTGTCCCACTCAAACACGTTCCCTTTGGTCTAATTACTTGAAATATAAAAGCTTCTTTAGCCTCGGTATCTATTCGAATGCCGTGGGCACAAATATTTTGTGCTGCATCTTCCGAATAATCAAAATAAGACTGCACGCTCAAAAACTGTGCTCTCGAGATTAGGCTCTCCAGCTTGGTAGCGGAGCTCATAAGTTGAATCTGTCTGTTGTTCTGCCTGCTATACGCCAGCATAGTTCCCGAAAGAATAGCGATAATGCCAATAACAACCGCCATTTCAATGAGCGTAAAACCGTCTTGCTTGACGACTCTCTTCTTAAATGAGGTTAAAAATTCCGAAGTACGCATTAACTATATCGTAGCCGAAAAAGAAGGTTAAAAGAACCCCTATTGCTATAAAGGGGCCGAAGGGAATACTAGATTTAAGCTTTAATTTCTTAGAAAGAATTAATGGCAAGCCAACCAAGCTTCCAACTAAAAATGGCGTGACGAGGACTACCAAAATGTCCGGCCAAGCAATTAAGAATCCCAAAGCACCAACAAGCTTTACGTCTCCGAACCCCATCGCTCTCCCGCGAGTCAAAAGATAGATACCGCCAAAAAGTAAAATCCCTGCCCCCACGGCGACAACATGATTCACGAAAAAATTAAAACTAGCCGTCAATACTAAAGAATAATGACCGAGTAGATTAAGCCCTTCCGTTATAGCAACTATGCTAGTCGGTGGATATATATATTGATAGACCAGACTTACGACACCTAAAAATAAAATTGCTACCACTAATGAATTGGGAATAATCTTCAGTCGAAAATCTACGATAGACATTAAAAGGAGTGTCCACAACACGAAGACCCAGATAAATGCGAAAAATGTAAAACCGATTTTTAAAGGCACGGCGATAGCTATCAAACCTGCCAAGAGCTCTACGAACGCATATTGCCACGGGATAGCCCCCTTACACGACATACATTTGCCACGCTGGAACAAGTAGCTCAAAATCGGAATTAGCTCGAACCAACGGAGCGTCTTTTTACAATGGTCGCAATACGACCTACCCTGAAAAGCTTTTTTAAAACCTGTTTTTTCAGAATAACGAGAGGAGAGAACATTAAGAAAACTGCCCACGGCAGTTCCTGTTAAAAAGAATATAAGGATATTAAATATGTTTATACTCACCTATGGTTCAAGACAGAGAGTTTTATTGGCATTAGCGCCACTACATACGGTCATTTCGCACCCTGTTGGAACTATATCGTTCGCTGCAGCGGCATTTCCTTTCTCAAGCACAACCGCTAAAACGTAATCTTGGACTGTTGGGCTAGGAGAAATCTTACAAGATTTGTAATAAAATGTAGCGCCATTATCGTCAGCGTCCGGCAACTTTTCTGAACCGGGGATAGTTTTTAATGCCTCTTTCAGGTCTTCCCACCCACTGCTTGCACCTATCTGTCCATCTACACATTTAGCACCTCCGGGATATCGACCACACTGTGAATAATAAAGCTCTACCAGATTCTGGGCAAACCTTAAGCTAGCGGCCCTTTGAGTATCACGAGCACCCGCCTGAAAACCACTCACGCCGACCAAAACAATACCCGAAAGAACAGATATTATCGCAATCACGATAAGCATTTCAATCAACGTAAATCCCCTGTTGTCTCTCATTGTTTTTATTATACCAAATTAGAACGTTGCGACTAAGTTGTAGATGGGCATAAGAATCGAAGCGAAGAGTCCTCCAACCATTAATCCTATAACAATCATCAACACAGGCTGGATTAATTCAACTAATCCACTAACTGCATTATCCACCTCTTGAGCATAAAAATCAGATATCCTCCCAAGGAGCTCTTCTAATCGCCCTGTCTTTTCTCCGATGGTAATCATCTGACCGACAAAAGGTGGGAAAAAGTCCGGATGCTTCCCTAAAGAGGAAGAGAGAAGCTCTCCTCTCCTAATATTTTCGGCCGTTTCTTGCAAGACGTCTCTATAGGCGGCGCTTCCAATAGTTTGGCCCGTAATCTCTACGGCTTGAGCTATGGGGATTGCCCCTCTTAACAAAACTGCAAGAGATTCCGAGAAACGCGCCACATGAAGCTGTTTGAGCAAACTCGACACACCCGGTATGTGTAAAACTAGCTCGTCGACAACCACCTTTCCTTCTGGAGTTCTAAAATAATCTAATAGAACAAAAATTATGAAACCTATGCCCGAAAGAACCAACCACCACCACGCAGCAAGAAACTCACCGCTAGACATCAAAAGTCGTGTAAATAAAGGTATGTCTACACCCGCCTCTTCAAAAATCGGACCAATCTGAGGCAAAACTACAGTTGCGATGATGCCTCCCACGATAATGAAAAGAACCACCATAATGATCGGGTACATCAAGGCTCCTTTCACTTTAGACGATAGGGCCGACTGTTTTTCAATATAGTCAGCGAGATATGAAGTCGCTTCCTCCACTCGTCCGGTGACCTCCGCCGAACGCACCATGTTTACATAGAAAATCGAGAATGTATCTGCGTGCTTCTCCATCGCTTGTGACAGGGAAAGCCCCGCATCCACATCATTTGAAATCTCCGAGATAATCTCTTTGAACGTTATGTTGGTGGTCTGCTCTCGAATAGTTCTAAGAGCATTATTAAGAGGCACCTTGGCAGACAGAAGTGTCGCAAACTGCCTGCTGAATATCATCATGTCCTTCGCCTTTACACGATTAAAGATACTCAAAATTCGCTCGTACCATTGCTTGTTGCTGGCATCTTCTATGCTCAAGACAAAAAGCCCGTGGCTAAGGAGGGTGTTTGTAGCGATACTGCGGTCTGGGCCCTCAACAAACCCAACCTGTAGCTCGCCCGTTTTGTTTCTAGCTTTATACTTAAACTTCATTTGGATTACATCTTCTCAAGAAGAATCCTAAGCTCTGAAGGATTGAGGGAGTGAAGTTCCGCCTCCTCTAGGGCCACCTCTTTCTTCCTGACTAATTCAGCTAATGACCGATTCAAAGAGGTCATTCCCTGCTGAAGGCTGGTCTCAATCACAAGGTCGATTTGATAAGCTTTGTTCTCACGAATTAAATTACGAACGGCTGAGTTCACAAACATGATTTCTACGGCCGGCACCCTGCCTCCATCTATGCGCGGAACCAATCTCTGAGACAGAATGCCCACTAATGTAGCGGCGAGCTGAGAAGTAATCTGGCCCTGCTGATTAGCTGGGAAAGAATCGATGATTCTGTCTATGGTTTGAGAGGCACTGTTGGTATGAAGGGTTGAAAAGACTAAGTGCCCTGTCTCTGCGGCAGTCATAGCGGTCGCTATTGATTCAGCATCCCTCATCTCACCGATCATAATCACGTCTGGGTCCTGCCTTAGAATTGAGCGCAAACCTTGGTGAAAGCTTGGTGTATCTGCCCCCACCTCTCTTTGAGAAAAAATCGCCCTATCTTGAACGAAAAGATATTCGATAGGGTCTTCGATAGTGATGATGTGGTCCATGCGAGAATGGTTTATCTCGTCAAGCATACCCGCAAGAGTGGTTGATTTCCCGTGCCCAGCAGGACCCACACACAAGAAAAATCCTTGATTTAATTTTGTGAATTCGTGGAGAATGTTCGGCAAGCCTAAATCGTCAATGGTCTTAATCTCGGACGGGATAAGACGAAGGGCGGCTGCCATAAATGCTTTCTGAAAAAAAGTGTTCACCCTAAACCTCGCCTTATCTTCAAAATTGTATGAAAAGTCTAAGTCTCCTTGTTGTAGAAATTTCTCTTTCTGCTTCTCCGTAAGCATCGCCAAGGATAAGCCCTGAGTCATCTCTGGAGTTAATATTGCCTCGCTGGCGATATCCACTAAGCGACCATCTATTCTCAAAATGGGCTTCCTACCCACAGCGATGTGCAAATCAGACGCACCCTGCTTGGCGGTGGCCAAAAGTAATTCGTTGAGTTTCTGCTTATAATCCATAACTACTAAATATTATATCACGACTCTGTAGTCTCCCTTAAGACGTCCTCTATACTGACCAATCCTTCGAGAGCCTTAACAATGCCGTCTTGGCGCATAGTAACTACGCCCTGTCGCCTAGCCTCTTCATAAATCTTACCTTCGGTTGGCTCTGCATTAACAATTGCTTCTAATTCGCGAGTCATCTCAAATATTTCAAAAAGGGCGACTCTTCCCTTAAATCCTTTCTCTGTACAATCTTTCGAAGGGCGATATATCTTGTAGGGTGGCTGAAACTTGGTCACAGCTGGTTTTGCCTCCTCAGGAAGTCTGGAAAATTCTTTTTTGATAATCTCTTGAATCTCTGGAGGGGCTTCGACTACTTCACGACAGGCAGGATTAAGCCTCCTTACCAATCTCTGGGCGACCATTAAGTTAACGGCAGCCGGTATAAGAAATGGTTCTACCCCCATATCGATTAAACGCGGAATGACGCCTATGGAGTTGTTCGCATGGAGAGTAGAAAGCACAACCTGACCAGTAAGCGCGGCATGTACTGCTAACTCGGCTGTTTCGTTGTCTCGAATCTCACCAACCATAATTACATCTGGGTCCTGCCTTAGAATTTGCCTCAAACCTGAGGCAAACGTATAACCAATCTCGGGTTTAACCTGAGATTGGTTGACTCCGCTAACAAAATATTCAACAGGGTCTTCTAGGCTAAGGATATTTGAATTCTCTTTGTTAATAAGCTGGAGAAGCGCGTAAAGAGTGGTCGTCTTACCCGAACCAGTGGGGCCAGTAACAAGCACTAAGCCGTAGGGACGTGCGATAGCTCTCTCTACTAACTTGGCATTTTTGCCAATTAATCCTAGGTTTTCGATATTCTTTAAACCTACACTTGGGTCAAGTACTCTGATAGCCACCTTTTCGCCAAGAGGTGTTGGGAAAGTGGCAACTCTGAAATCGATATCCTTGCCAAAAATTGTATCCCTGAATCTGCCGTCCTGCGGAACCCTTGATTCATCTATTTTAAGGTCGGTTAAAATTTTAATCCTAGATACAATCGCCTCATGTATATTGAGAGGAAAGCTAGAGATCTCCTTTAAATCACCGTCCATTCTGAACCTAATTCTCAATCTATCCTTCTGGGGTTCAATGTGAATATCTGACGCGCCCTGTTCAACTGCGGACTTGAGCGTCGAAGCAACAATTTTAATAATCGGCGCCTCCTCTCCTACGTCCACCCCCTCTTCAATAGATGCCCTTCTAACTTTCTCTTGCGCTGCAGTTTTTGCGTCTTCGCCCAAAGATTGAACCGCTTTTTGAATATCAGATTCATAGGGCGTGTACATTCTAAGGACCTTGCCCAAGTCTGAATGGGTTAGGAGATAAACGCCGAGACTAAGTTGTCTTTGTTTGGCGATAAAACGAAGGGCCTCTTGAGCTTTTGAGTCTTGGGGGTCGGTCATACCAACGACCAACATTCTTCCATCCAGCTTAAGAGGTACCACGCTATAGGCTTCGGCCGTATTCTCTGGAATAAGCGCGAGTGTATCTTTCGTAATTAATTTGGTATCAACCGCCATATAGGGCACACCTACAATCTCGCTTTTAACTTGAACAAGTTTTGCCTCGTCGACAAGGCGCCTGTCTACAATCAGGTCTTCTGCAGATTTCTTTAGCTGTACGGATTCAGCCAAAAGTTTTTGACTATCTTCAAGAGATAATAAATTCTTAGCTACTAAGCTATTTAGTAAAGTATTGCCGTCCATTGGTTTCGTTGTTAAAACCGGGCGAACGGATTGTCGCGTCCGGCCTCACCCGGCTCTACGCCCTCCACCTTATTCTCGAGGAGGTTATATACCGGATCATCCTTAAGAGCGCTATCGTTAAGACTTACCGAAGACAGCTCTGAAACCGATTCTAATTCTGTCGGCGCCACCACCTCTACAAAAGGTTCTGGAGCGAAGAAAAGAAGATATGTGCCCAAACCAAGCAACATAATAACCACCACTACCCCCACTATATTCATAAGGTTTTTGTTATCTCCTTCTGTTTTGAATGAAAATGCCATTTTAGAATTGATAATATGTGTCTATCTCCATTTGGTATTCATAGGGACCATCTGCATTCCCACCAGATACGCTCAGGGAGTGCACCTCCATAAATCTAACGTTAGTCTCAACGGCTTCGAGGAAAGACTTTAGGGACTCGTAATCTCCGAACGCTTCTACAAGGATGCGCATAGAGCCCAATGGCCTCAAGACTTCTGTTCCGCCAATATTCTCATCAACTACTACTGGCAGGGGTCGAATCGAGAGCGAATTTAGAAGCATTCCATTAGAAGACGTTATACCTTGTATCTGATTAACTGCGTAGGCGACATTCTCTTCGCTTGGCAGCCTTAAGTCCGTAGCTTTTCTTAGATCCGATATGCTTTCAAATTCTTGGATTAAGGCTTCGACGGCTTCTATAGATAGCTTCTCTTCTTCTAAGAGTACGTTCGTAGCGACCAATTCTCCACGCAAATCTTGTATCTCCCTATATTCAGGCACGATAAGCGAGGCGTACGTAACCATTGAGCCGACTATCAAAAGGAAGCTCGCAAGAATTCCTAAAAGTCTTTGAGCGGCTGGTTTCATTGTATTAAATCAAAAACTTTTTCCGTTACGACCATATTGATTCTGAATTGAATACCCCCAGATTCCCACTGCGAATTCTCTAGATTATAACTTTCAACAAATTCTGAATTTTCCAAAATGGTAAGTTGCGCTACAAGGTCTTCGTACGAAAGGGCTATTCCCTCTATAGATATCTCTCCCTTATCCGTCGTTAAATCTAATCCAATATACGAAACATTGGGATGCGTGATAGATTCGAGAAGCACCAATCCCTGCGATGAAAACACGTGGCTCCCCAACAAGCTACGTATGTTTGTTAATTGAGAGTGGAGCATGGCTAAATTATCTTTCTCCTCAGAAGATACGCGATCACTCAAACCATCAAGTTCTGCCGTGGATTCGCCAATAGCCTTGTTTAAAAATGTCTTGTAGCCGAATGCCAACCCTGCATAGAAAAAGAAAGATGCTAAAAATAACACGAGGGCAAATGTGAAAAACTTCTTAGGCCAGCCTATAGAAGGGACTCCACTCGAAAACTGCTCTTGAACATTTTGAGTATATTGAGGTGCTTGGATGGGCATTTAAATATTATTTATCATTTAGGAATACTCTACTACCTAGTCCCAAAGCTACCGAAAGCGCCGGTGCTACATTTTTTAAAACGGGCGCGGCGGCTTGAGGATAACTAATTTTTGTTCCGAACGGGTCTGCTTTAATGGTGGACATCTTTAGCTTATCGGATACGTACTTTTCTATTCCTAGTAAGTTCGCTGACCCACCAGATAATATGACACGATCAACCTTCTCTTGGTGGTTTTTCTCATGCCCTTCTATAACCCGTTTGGCTTCATTAATTATAACATCCAGATACGGAAGCATTAAAGTGGATACTTCATATTCGCCTCCTGTGCCCATAAGTCCTTTTTGTTTTTTAAGCTCTTCTGCTCTTAAAACATTAATTCCCAAGCCCTTAGCGAGGGCGTGCGTCAGGGAACTGCCGGCGAAATCGGCTTGAGCTGAATATATCAAAGCTCCTCCACTAGCAATCGCAAAAGCCGTCGAACGAGCGCCGATATCTACAATAATAGAAAGCGTGGAGTCCCCCCCCGTTAAGACGCGAGCTAACGAAACTGTCTCTAACTCTAGTGCCTTTAAGTTTAATCCCGCTCTTTGACATATGCTTTGATATTTTTGTATCTGTTTCGTAGGCACGGCTATTAGAATAACTTTCTGTATAGAGTTGCCGTGTTCGTTCTTATATTTACCGATTCTTAACCAATCAATCGTAACCTGATCAAGTGGCATCGGCACCAGAGCTTTCGCTTGATATCTCATGGCTTGAGATGTTTCGTCTGCGGCCATCTCTGGTAATTCCAGTAAAGATGTAAAGGCGGAAAATGCTGGAAGTGATAGGACGACGTCCTTAACGGAGGTCTTCATATTTTTCAACAATAGACTCAATGTCTCTGCCGTCTCTGCGTCCATAATGTCTAGGCTACTCGTCTGAATAGCATCATTAATTCTTTCAAGGTGCCCCTTGGCCTCTAAGATGCCGTAGTTCACCAAATTGATACCCTTCCTAGACTTTGATAGCTCGACCACCTTGATAGAAGCCGTCCCCATGTCGATGCCTAGAATATTCTTGGGTGCTATTGAGGTGAATTTAGATAAATTAAACATAGCGCAGGTTATACTAGCTAATAGAAATTGTAACATACGAGCGCCTCATCATGTTTAAGAAAACTTGGGATAAATGCTTGGATATTCTGTTCCCCCAGATATGCCTTAACTGCAAAACGTTCTTGGAAGGGGCGGAAAACAAAAACAACCTCCTATGTCATGATTGCCTCAAAAGCATAGCGTTCTTTAAAACTAGCTTTCGCTTATCTCCAGAATGTAGACTCTTTGCCCTTGGCCCATACGAAGACGTGGTTCTTAAAAAACTGATTCATCATTTTAAATATAAAAGCTTCAGAAATGCACTGACGCCCATTGAACCATTTATAAATATTTATTTAGAAGATTTGGTCGAGGGAACTCTCAATTCCTATTGTATTGTCGTGCCTATCCCCCTTCATAAGACACGCCTCAGAGAAAGGGGTTTTAATCAATCTTTGTTGATAGCAGAAATCATTGGCGAGAAGCTTAATCTTAAAGTTGTTCCCGAAGCTCTTAAGAGAATTAAAAACACCAAACATCAAACCGAGATTCAAGACGATATTCGACGCAAGAAGAATGTTTTGAATTGCTTCGCTATTGACGAAAAGTCGGTTCGAAATAAATCTGTCCTTCTAGTGGACGATGTCTATACGTCTGGAGCGACGATTAATGAGGCGGTAAAAATGTTTCGACACGCTGGAGCTAAGGAAATTAATGTTTTCGTCCTCGCAAAAACCCGCTAAGCAGAACTTCGGCTCGCAAAAGCTCACCGACTCATCAAACTCCAATCTTTTTATATATCAAAATTTGTGACGGCCGTCAGAAATTTTGACTTCTTTCTTTTCTACTATTTCTTAAAACTTCTTAGCGATCCCGATTTGGTAACAGTAAATATATCTACATATTGAATAATCTCCATCCGATTAAGGTCATCGAGAAACTGCCTCGATATATTTCTTTTCCCCGCCCACATGCTTTGTTGAATCATTTTAAACCCCATATTCTTTAATGCGCTCCTAAGCCAAGCACGTTTGTTTCTTTTGTCTTCTGGTATATCAAAAGCAATAATTTTTAAATTGTCGCTCTGCGTTCTTGGATAATTAGGCCTTGGTTTTTTTACATACTTCCCTAGCTTATCTCTTCCACCTTTAGTAATTCTCCATTTGCCTTCCTTCTTATCGATTAGCCCATCCTTCTTGAGATAACTAAGCATGCTACTAAAGTTGTGCCTCTCTTCTTTCGATAGAAGCCCTTCCCTAGAGACAGATTGTCTATACCGAATTTCTTTAGA
>JAHJZF010000057.1 GCA_018826645.1 Patescibacteria group bacterium
AGTGAACAGTTGTTTAAACCCTATGCCAATGCACCGTCATCAGATGGGCCGAGAAATGATACATGGGGGTTCGACTGTAAAATCTGGAATGAAAATGGCTCGCCTGCATATGAGGGTAATGCAAATTGCGCCATCTCAGAAGCACCGAATAACAGCTACGACGATTGGTCTGCGTCAAATTTGGGCTCCCGAGCAAGAGAAGGCCTAGACGATGTGGAAGAAATGGTTCTCCTAATTGTGGAGGTCCTCTTTAACGCTGCCTTTACCTTCATCGGCGCATTTACTCTTCTCGGGATTGGATTGCTTCTTATATATAGATACGTAGCTCTTTCTCTCTTAATGATTCTCTTCCCATTTGCATGGCTCGGCTGGGTATTCCCGAAAATCGCCGTCGCTGGTGGTTCTAAAGATATCTGGAACGCTTGGTGGGGACAGTTCTTAAGGTGGCTACTTTTCGGCCCAGTCGCGATGTTCTTCATCTATCTCTCTGCCAGAGCTGCTATGAACCTCGACGCCCTAACCACGTCTTCTGGAGAAGCCCTTGTTGGAATGGGGTCTATGGCGGTTATCGCCGCCTCTGTCGGTAACGCAGCGGTTGTAATTGGGCTTCTTATCGGAGGTGCTCAAATCGCAGATAAGTTTGGCATCGCTGGTGCAGGAATGATTATGGGCGCAGTCAAAGAGGTCTCTAAAGTTGCAGGTAAAACTAGTGCCACGCTGGTTGGAAAAGGGGCCACAAGGGCTGCTGGAGGTGCAGTTATGGGAATTGGGGCGGCAATGGGTGGGAGGGGCGCTCCCCAAAATGCCGAGGGCATGCGCACCGGACTAAGGGGAAGATTATACGATGTTGGCAGGAACCTAGAAGAACGTGGCAGAAGCACCGTCGTAAAGGATAAAGACGGTCGAGCAGTTACTAGAAGAGTAGTAACCGACGCAAACGGGAATATTGATCACGCTTGGCGCGTACAGACAGACGCCGAAGGAAAAAGGGAATATCAACGCAATCAAGGGACCCAAGCCAACCCAGATTGGGTAGCAAGCACAGAACGCGACGCGCATCAAAATGGTCGAGCAACCACTACTGACCCCTATAGGAGGGCTGAATTAAGGACATCCGATACCGTACTCGCACGCGGAGGAAGAATAGGGAGGGCGTTTCGAAGAGGAGGAGGGCCCAGCGCCAGCTTGCAAGTAAAAGCAGAGGCTCAATCCATGTGGCGTAGCCCATTCAATATATTTGGCGAAGTTCTCAGGACAGGAAAAAGAGCAGCCAAAAAAGGTAAATAATAATCATGCTTATTAACCCAACACAAGAAGAAGTAGAAGAGAGGATTGAATTAGTCCCCGAAAACCTTTGGGAGATAGGCATGTCCGAGGGCGTCTCTGACGAAATAGACAAAATTGCAACAACCCTGTCTCTCGCAGACGAACAAAAAGCTACGTTGGCTAAATCTATAGGACTAGTTTTTCTCGGATTTATTAACCGAAGCCATTTCCAAGAAGTCATCGAAGCCGAACTGCATATACCGAAAGACGCCCTTATCCAATTAGTGGACGCCGTCGAAAAAAATATCTTCCACTACGTCAGCCAATCTCTCGATGAATTCTATTCTTCTATGAACCATTCGGTCGCCAAACCCGCCGAACCAACTATCCCCGAAAAGGGCGTTCCCCTCGTTCACCCTAGAACAATCGTCGAGGAGCCCGCTGAGGCGTCCGCAAAACCACAAGAAGAAATAATTATAAACCCCGCCAAAGAAGTTCCGGTCGCTTCGACACCTCAAGAAGAGGTAGTTATAAAACCCGCTATCCAAAGAGAAGAGCCAGAAATGCCTGCCAGCCCATTTGTCCTTCATGAGCACGAAGATGTCGAAAGTATCTCTGAAGGGTCTGGCTATACGGGCGGACTTGCGAGACCGTCTTTTTATGTAGAGCCTGACGGAGGAAAAAGTTCTGAAGACATAGCCCCACCACTAGCAGCAAGGCTTGAACTTGGAAAAGATAGTATCGAGACAACCCAGGCAGAACCAGCGAGGACGAAAGTCGGCAAAGAAAATGCTCAGGTTATACATTACAGCACCCCAGAAGCATCTGCCGATCCATTCGCAAAAGTTCCTGAACCACAACCAAGACCTGAAGAAATCCCCGCAAAGCCCAAAAACAAATCGGCCATCCATCCAAGTAACGTGGTCAATCTTAAAGACCTTCCTAAATGATTCAGTTCCAAGTCCCTCAATTTATAGAGACAGAAGACAAGGTCGTTGGCCCAATGAGTCTGCGACAATTCGCTTTTGTGGGCGTGGCGGGCGCTATCTCTGGCGGACTACTCTTTATTCTTCAATTAGGAACTTGGGTTTTAGCTACAGTCGTTCTTGGTGGAATCGCAGGATTTTTAGCTTTCGGCAAATTCAATGGCCGGCCGATAACCTTTTTCTTGATCTCTCTTTTTCAAAACGTCTGGTCTCCAAACGTCTATGTGTTTAAACCTAAATCAAACAAAAAGCCCGAAGAAATTAAAATGCCCAAAGCACCTCCTGCCAAGAAAACTGTGGCTGTTAAAAAACCGGATTTTGGAGGCATTAAAAACTTATGGACAACAATGAACACATCGAAGACCGCTATCCCCCACAGAGAGAAACCTCTTCCATCTAAAAAAGACCCTTTCGGCGAGACAGACAAAGAAAGATACGAAGCTATTCGCAACATCACGGGCGAAAGACAAGTCGCTAAAAGAGTCGATTATCGTTAAAAGTGTATAATCTTCTAAAACATGACTGAACCAAAAAAAGCTAGGACACAAGACTTAATACCCATAAGGGATATAGAAAATGGTGTTGTATATATGAAAGATGGCGGTTTAAGGCAAGTGATTTTGGTTGATGGGATTAACTTCGACCTCAAATCTGAAGACGAACAGCAAAGTATCATCGGAGCATATCAAAACATGTTAAATTCCTTGGATTTTTCTCTTCAAACCAATATCCATTCTAGGAAAATGAATATTGATGGATATTTAGCTTCTCTTAAAAAAAGGCAGGCAGACGAAAAAAACCAACTAATAAAAACTCAATTAGAGGAATATGTAGAATTCGTACAATCGTTCGTTAGCGAGAACGCTATTATGCAA